>NZ_JAFRFW010000874.1:0-9300 GCF_017434145.1 Saccharopolyspora sp.
CACGGCAGGTGCGGTGCGAACCGCACGACCCTGCGGTCCTCGCTGACGAAACCCGCCACGGCCAGGCCCACTCCGGCCACCGGGTAGTCGGCGGCGAGGGCCAGCACGGTGCCCGCGATGGCGGAGTCGAGTTCAGGTCCGGTGCCCGCCGACGGCACCCGCAGCGTCTCCAGCACGGTGCCCTGCGGGTCGACCACGCTGGCCCGGACGCTGGTGCCGCCCACATCCACGCCGACGGTCAGCAATCGCGCTCTCCCATCGAAGCGCCCTTCCCGGCCGCTGCGGCGGTCTTGCCGCGCACCCGGCGAACCTCGATCCGCTGCACCTTGCTCGCGGGTTCGGCGGCCGGTTCGGCGGTTTCCGCAGCCGGACCGGCCGGATCGGTGTGCCGGTGTTCGGCGAGGGTGCCCCGCAGCAATTCCACGAGCCCGGACAGCTGGTCGGCCAGCTTCGCGGTCAGCTCCGGTTGATCACCGCGCATCAGCGCGGCCACCGCGCAGATCGGGCACCAGCCGCAGGAAGCGCCACCCGAGCCGGTTTCGCCGGACGGCCCAGCGCCGGACGGCCCAGCGCCGCGATCGCGAGTCCGCTCAGCACCGCCTGCGCCGCGCAGGTACTCCTCGGCGCGCTGCGCCGCCGCGTCCAGCAGCAGCCGGAGCTCTTCGGCCATCCGGTCGCGACCGCCCCCGTCCTGCTCGGAACCCGTTCCGCGACCGCTGGAGCCACCGCTGTCCGGCTCTTCGCCCGTTCCCGACGTCACCTCGGGATCGGGGTGTTCAGCACGCATCCGCTCACCACATCCACTGGTCCACATTGGTCACAGCCTCAGCGCATCCACTGCTCGGGATCGGGCCGGAACGACACGGTGATCCCGTCGTCGGCGGCGACCGCGGCGGTCACCGCGCAACGGCGCAGCACCGCGGGCAGCGCGATGAGCCGCCTCCTGCCGTCGATGGTGACGGCCAGCTCGTCACCGATCCGCGCCAGGTCCAGCTCGGCGTCGTCGTGCAGCGGCAGCGCGATCCGCAGCGTGTATTCGGAGTCCAGCGCGCGCCCGCCACCGCCGAGCTCCATCTCGGGCGCGAACGCGGCGCCCTCCAGCGGGTCGTCGCCGTCGTAGAGCTCGTCGGCGAGTTCCAGCAGCGCGCCGGGGCCGACCGGTTCGGCGGCTCGATGAGCCACCGTGCGCAGCGGCAGTTCCGTCGCCGAGCGCACCTGCCCGAGCACCGCGTCCTGCTCCCTGCGCCGAGTTCGCATCCAGGCCGCCGCGTTCCCGCGCGCCGAACCGGGATCGGGCACGAGCCGGTTGGCGACCAGCCCGTCGACCCGGATCTGCTGCAACGCCAGTGCGGTCAGCGTCCGGCGCGTCTCGGCCGCCACCACCGCCTCCGGGGTCAGCACCAGCCGGACGCTGGTGTGCTCGGAGCTGAGCGTGCGCCGCAGCCCGAGCAACCGCTCCGCCAGGCGGCTCACGGCATCGGCCACCGCATCCCAGCGTTCGACGTTGTCGCTGCCCGCCAGGCCCGCCAGCACGCCGCGGACCATCCGCCGGTGCGCCGGGAACAGCCGCTCCAGGTATCCGGCGATCGATTCCGGCAGCGACAGCAGCCGCAGCGTTTCGGCGGTCGGGCCGCAGTCGACGAGCACCGTGTCCCACACCCCGCTCTCGGCGAACCGGAACACTTCGGCCAGCCCGAGCAGGTCCTCCACCCCGGGCAGGTGGGTGAGCTCCTCCGCGTCGAGTTCGCTCACGCCCGCCCCGAGCAGCAGGGTGCGCAAGTGCTCGCGCAGCTCCGACCACGCCTGGTCGAGCAGCCCACGGGTCTGCACCTCGGCGGCGTGCAGCCGGACGTCGCGCCGCTGTTCGTGCAGTTCCACTTCGCGCGGTTCAGCACCGAGCGCGGCGCCGAAGGCGTCGCCGAGGGAGTGCGCCGGGTCGGTGGAGACCACCAGCACCTTCCGGCCGCGCTCGGCCAGGCGCGCGGCCGTGGCGGCGGCGAGGGTCGTTTTTCCCACGCCGCCCTTTCCGGTGAACAACAGGATGCGCAAGGGCGGTCTCAGTGCGGAGTCGGGACAGGAACGTCGAATGCCGTTGATACTCGATCTTCGTTGCGGCCGCATCGCAGCCGCGCCGCAGGAAGCGCCACGTGATCCGGTCGTGCCACTTCCGCCCGGAAACCGGCGACGCGGGCGGGAAAGCGCGCCGCCCGGAAACACTGTCGATCAACGCGGCCGCATCCGCTACTCGGAGCGCGCGGCGGAAAACGCGCCCGCGCGGCTCAAGTCCCCGATTCGACGCGGCGTTTGAGCTCTTTCAGCGCCGTATTCATGATCATTTTCTCGGCCTTGCGCTTGAACATGCCGATCATCGGGATCGCCAGGTCCACCGCCAGGCTGTAGGTGACCTCGGTGCCGCCTTCCGGCTGCGGCCGCAGCGAATACGTGCCTTGCTGCGCCTTCTGCACCTGCCCCTCGGACAGCGTCCAGCTCACCGACAGCCCGTCGTCGGCCCACTCGTAGACGTTGACGTAGGTGTCCTTGACCACCCCGGCGTCGAGCACGAACCGCACCTTCTCGGCCAGGCCCGAGCTGGTCGTCGAGAGCACCTCGGTCTCCTTGACCGCCTCCGCCCACTCCGGGTAGGCGGCGAAGTCCGCGATCACCGCCATGATCTCGGCGGGAGGAGCCTGGATCACGATGGACTGGGTGGACTGATCGACCATGCCGCGCAGATTACAGGTTCGCGGCCACCTCCCGCGGCACCGGCGGGTGCGCCCGCTCGCGCTGCGCCGCGGCCGAACCGCAGCGCAACGCGCCTGCTCACCAACGCAGCACGTAGGGCTGTTCGGTGCGCTTGAAATGCCCGACGTTGACGCATTCGGTCCGCCCGATCCGGACCCGCTGCGCCAGCGGCTGGTGCACGTGGCCGAACAGCGACCAGCGCGGGCGGTCGCGGTGGATCCGCTCCAGCAGCGCGGCCGAGCCGTGCTCGGCGCGACGTGCGATGACGTCGTAGACCAGGTCCGGGACCTTGGGCGGCAGGTGCGAGCACAACACGTCGACCTCGCCGAGTCCGGCGACGGCGGCGTCGAACTCCTCCTCCGGGCGCAGGTGCGGCACCCAAGCCGCGTCCCGGCGCAGCTTCCCGCCCGGAGCCAGGATCGTGCCGCCGACGAAGCCGAAACTCAGCCCGCCGATCTCCACCGTCTCGCCTTCCACGAAGTGCACGCCTTCGCGGGCGAACTCCGGCCACAGGCCCGGCTCGTCCACGTTGCCCGCGATCGCGTAGGTCGGCGCGGTCATCGCGGCGAACAGCTGCGAGTACTGGTCGCGCACCGCGTCCTGCACCACTGCGCGCGGATCGTCCAACGACTCCCACAGCGAGCGCGCGTAGGCGCCGATCTCCGGGCCGCGGTGGTTGCGGCGCAGCTCCGCGAAGTGCGCCACCTTCTCCGCGCCGAACACCGCGCCCAGGATCCCGCGCCCGTGGTCGTGGTAGTCCACGAAGTCGATCAGGTCGCCGAGCACGACCAGCGCGTCCGCCCCGTCACCGGCCCGCTTCAACGCCTCGGCGTTGCCATGGACGTCGGACACCACGTGCACCCGCACACTCTCTCCTCAATCACCGTTGGCTCGACGATCACCGCGACGGGGGTGGGCAGCCCGGTGCCCGGCCGGCCTCCAACCGGGACTTGAGCTCGAACACCAGCTCCCGCACGGCCAGCCTGCGCCGCCGCAGCTCGGCTGTCACCCACCGCCCACGTCGCGGACCGGGCGGGTCGGCGCGCAGGAAGTAGTGCAGCACGGTGCCGTCCAGCACCGGCTGCAACCACACCTCCATGCTGCCGCGCAGGTCACCGGTGAGCCGCCAGCGCATCCCCTCGATGCCGCGGTCGGCCTCGGCGACCGGCGCCAGCCCGGGCCATTGCCGCGGCCAGCGGTCCGGGTCGGCGAAGTGCGGGGCCAGCGCGGCGGGCGCCACGGCCAGGAAGACCTCCTCGGCGAGGTCGATCGCGGACATGCGGACCAGCCTGCCACGAGCGGCGCCACCGGCGGGAACCTCGCAGCCGCGGCGGCAGCCACTTGCGCGGCGGGCGGCGCCGCTGCTCGCGCGCGGGCATGGCAGGCTGCCACCGCACGACTAATCGAGCCCGAAAAGTTTCGCATCAATAACACGGGACTACCGCCGAGTAACCATCGGCGTTAGGTTGTGCCCACAATTAGGACGTTTATCGGAGGTTTCCAAGGTGTGAGAGTTCAGCGTCCCCGCCACCAACACCGTGGCCGACGACGAGAACCTCACCGACATGGTGTGGGCCAACGCGGAACGCTTCGGTGGCACCGTGAGCTTCCGCCGCCGGGTGGAGGGCACCTGGATCGACGTCACCGCGGCCGAATTCGCGACTCAGGTGCTGGCCGTGGCGAAAGGGCTCATCGCCGCGGGAATGCGGCACGGCGACCGCATCGGGCTGATGTCGCGCACCCGCTACGAATGGAGCCTGCTGGACTTCTCGATCTGGGCCGCGGGCTGCGTGACGGTGCCGATCTACGAGACCTCCGCGGCCGACCAGGCCGAGTGGATCCTCACCGACTCCGGCGCGCGGGCGGTCATCGTCGAGACCGAGGCGCACCGCGCGGAAATCGACAGCGTGCAGGACCGGCTGAGCGACGTCGCGCAGGTCTGGCAGATCGACCCGGCCGGCGACGCCTCCGGGGCCGTGGCGGAACTGACCGCGCTCGGCGCCGAGGTCTCCGACCAGACCGCGCACGAGCGCCGCCGCGAGGTGCGCGCGGACGAGATCGCGACGCTGATCTACACCTCCGGAACCACCGGCCGCCCCAAGGGCTGCGAACTGACCCACCGCAACCTGCTGGCCGAGGTGCGCGCGGACGTCGAGGCGTTCCCGCACCTGATGCGGCAGGGCAACTCGATGCTGATGTTCCTGCCGATGGCGCACGTGCTGGCCCGCGCCATCGCCACCGCCTGCGTCTACTCGCGCACCACGCTGGGCCACACCGGCGACGTCAAGGAACTGGTCACCGACCTCGGCTCGTTCCGCCCCACGCTGGTGCTGGCGGTCCCGCGGGTGTTCGAGAAGGTCTACAACACCGCGAAGCAGAAGGCGCACGGCGAGGGCAAGGGCCGCATCTTCGACGCCGCCGAGGACACCGCCGTCGCCTACAGCAAGGCGCTGGACCAGGGCGGGCCGGGCCTGGGGCTGCGGGCCAAGCACCTGCTGTTCGACAAGCTGGTCTACGGCAAGCTGCGCGCGGCACTGGGCGGTCGCTGCAGCGGCGCGGTCTCCGGCGGTGCTCCGCTGGGCGACCGGCTCGCGCATTTCTACCGCGGCGTCGGCGTGCCGGTGCTGGAGGGCTACGGGCTCACCGAGACCACCGCGGCGGCCGCGGTCAACGTGCAGGAGGCGGCCAAGATCGGCACCGTCGGCAAGCCGCTCGCGGGCACCAGCATCCGGATCGCCGAGGACGGCGAGGTGATGATCAAGGGTGACGTGGTGTTCCGGAAGTACTGGAACAACGAGACCGCCACCAAGGAGTCGCTGGAGGACGGCTGGTTCCACACCGGCGACCTCGGCTCCCTGGACGAGGACGGTTTCCTGCGGATCACCGGGCGCAAGAAGGAGATCATCGTGACCGCGGGCGGCAAGAACGTCGCCCCGGCCGTGCTCGAGGACAACCTGCGCGCGCACCCGCTGATCAGCCAGTGCATGGTGGTCGGGGACAAGAAGCCGTTCATCGGCGCGCTGGTCACCCTGGACCCGGAGTTCCTGCCGTCGTGGCTGAGCAACCACGGCCGCTCGCAGGACACCCCGCTGAGCGAGCTGGCCGAGGACTCGGAAGTGCGCGCCGAGGTCCAGTCCGCGATCGATCACGCGAACCAGGCGGTCTCCCGCGCCGAGCAGATCAAGTCCTTCCGCATCCTGGCGAAGGACTTCACCGAGGCCACCGGTGAGATGACGCCGAGCCTGAAGCTCAAGCGCAACAAGGTCGCCGAGAACCACGCGGAGGACATCGAAGCGATCTACTCGTAAGCGCCGGTCGCTGCGCAACCGGCCGGGAACCCAGTCCTGCAACGGCGCGGCCGCTGCCGTCAGCGGAAGCGGTTGGTGAGTTCCTCGTGCCACCCGCGCAACAGCTCGTCGGTGCTGATCCCGGCGAGTTCGCGCAGGGCAGGGTCGACCGCGTCCGGTGTGCCTGCCCGCGCGATGCGCCGGTACAGCTCGACGACCTTCGGCTCGCCCACCCGCCGCACCAGGTGCTCGATCAGCGACCACGACTGCTGGTAGGCCAGGTCCAGCCGCCGCCCCGCCTGGTGGAAGTCCGCTTCGCCGGGCGGTGCGGCGGGCAGCGCACCGGTCCGCGCCTGGGCGCGCAGGTCCGGGGCGATCCGTTCCGGCGGCAGCCCGCTGTCCCGGTACCCGATGTAGTCCGCGAACCCTTCCAGCAGCCACATCGGCGCGCCCTCTGCGGTGTCGGCCCGCGCCGCGACGTGCGCGATCTCGTGCCGGAGCACGACGCGCAGGGACGTGTCGGACAACCGGCTCGCGGTTTCGGTGTTCAGCACGACTCGGGGGCCTTCGACGCGTCCGGACGACACGTCGACCTTGTCGGCCACGGCGACCGCCGCGATGCCGTCCACGGCGAACTCGGCGCCCACCAGGGCGCGCAATTCCTCGCGGGACCGCGGCAGCAGCACGCCCACCTGGCGGCTCCAGTCCGGGCCCCAGACGTCGGTGACGGAAGCGACGGCGCCGTCGAGCTCTCCGGTCAGCCGCTCGGCGAGGCCGTCGGCGCCGTCGTGGCCGACGATCACGCCGTGCTCGGTGCGCAGCACCCGGGATCGGCCGAAGTCCCACGGTTCGTGCGGCGGCCGCGCATCAGCGCTGATGAACCAACGTCCGCCCCGCGCGGTGAAGGTGAAGTTCATCGGCCGCCGGGTGGGTACCGCGTCCACCCCGGCCAGGGCGTAGCTGAGTTCCACCCGCGGGCGAGCCGGGTCCCCGCCGGGAAGCTGCTCGACCTGGTAGTCCCACGATGCCAGCGGCAGCTCGGCGAGATCGCCGAACAGTTCCCGCTGCCGCCGCCGGAACTCGCCGGACGCCGCCGGATCCACCGAGGCCATGAACGCCGCCTCGTCGCGCCGCAACACCGCCTGCGAGCGCTGCCGCAACACGGTCTCCTGCGCCTGCCGCCAGTGGGTCGTCTCGGCACGGGCCGCGATGCTCGGAGCGGGCGGGGCCTGCGCGGGCAACGGGAGCAATGCGCCCACCGCGAGCGCGGCCGCAGCCGCCAACGCCGCCGGCCATCCCCGCGAAAACCCAGGCACGAGGCGGATCGTAGGCCGGGCAGCACCGCGCGGCGAGGCGGATCCCGAACGCGGAACGGGCCGCTACCCCTGTGGGTAACGGCCCGCCGGACGCCTCGCCGGGTCTCAGCCCGCGATGCGGCGCATCGAGCTCACGTCCGCGATGTCCTGGTAGTCGTCGACCTTCACCACGTCGCCCTCGGTCGGCGCGTGCACCGCCTTGCCGTTGCCGACGTACATCGACACGTGGCTGACCGGGCTGTAGTAGAAGATCAGGTCACCGGGTTTGAGCTGGCTCGCCGAGACGCTCTTGCCCTCGGAGACCTGCGACTTGGTGGAGCCGCCGATGCTGATCCCGGCCTGCTTGTAGGCCCACTGCATCAGCCCGGAGCAGTCGAACGTGCTCGGCCCCTTGGCGCCGTAGACGTAGGACGAGCCCTGCTTGCTCAGCGCCGCGGTGACCGCCTCCGCGGCCTTGCCGGAACCGCCGGGGCCGACGTAGTCGGTCTGCCCGCCGCCGGTCAGCGAGTCCTGATCGGCGGAGCTCAGCTGCGAGTACTGCTGCTTGACCTTGGCGATCTGCGCGTCCATGTCGGCCTTCTTCTTGCCGATCTCGCCCTGGATGCGGGCGGCGTCGGCCTCGGCCTGGGCGGCCCGGCCGCGGGCGTCCTGGGCGCGCTGCTGCGCGCTCTCCGCCTGGTGCACCGCGGCGGAGAGCTGCTTGATCGCGTCGTTGTTGTCCTTGGCCAGCACGTCCAGCGCGGACGCGCGGTCCAGGAAGTCGTTCGGGGATTTGCTGACCAATAACGCGGAGAGCTTGTTCAACCGGGCGCCCTGGTAGGAGGCGGCGGTCATCTTGTCGACCTGGCCGCGGAAGCGCTCCTCCTCGGCGCGCGCCTGGTTCGCGACCTGCTCGGCCTGGCCCGCCTCGGCGGTGGACCGGTCCAGCTCGGCCTTCTTCGCGTTGTGGTCGTCCTCGGCCTTCTTGTAGTCCTCGGTGAGGGCTTCGGCCTGGTGCGAGAGCTCCCGCACCTGCTTGGCCGCCTCCGAGGCGCTCTCGGGGGGCTTGGGGTCTGCGACAGCCGGCGCGGAGGTCATGCTGACGGCGGCGGCGACCGCCGAGGCCGCCAAGGCTCCGCGCATCGTGCGCTTCAATCGGTGCGACGCCACGTCGCGCACTGCTCCTTCGTCTCTCGACCGCCCACCGAGACCACCCACCGAGGATGCAGCGGCGGTCCGGGGCAGTCCCGGACTCCGGGCACCAGGACGGCGCCCACGCACCCCGCGGGGGCAGGTTCCCGGTTCGACTCCCCGAAGCCGATTCGGCGGCGCCGCGCGGAGGACCCGGAGTGGGCCGCTGATCGCCGCGCGGACGCGCTAAGGCTACGAAAGGTCATGCGTGACGTCTATACGAGGGGGGTTAATTCTTCTGTGCACTACACAATCCCACGATAGGATTACTTGTATGTGCAGACAGTGACCAGTGAGGCATCGGCTCACCTGCGCGTCAGCCGACCACCACAGCGCCGGACCACCGCGACCGGAAGCAACGGGACCGCTATGACCTCCGCCACGAGCAGCCCGCTCAGACCCGGTTGATCCGCTCCAGCAGCAACGGGGACGACACCGCGTACGCCCCGGCGCGCCGCACCGACGTCACCACCGCCCGGTCCGAAGTCGCCACCACCAGCTGGCGCCCCTGCGGCTCGGCCTCCACGAGCGCGCGGATCACGTCGTCGGCGATCACCCCGGGATCGCTGAACAGCACCCGCACCCCGCGCGGGCCCGCCGTGGGCACCGCCAGCACGTCCGCGCCGTCGAACACCACCGTGACCTCCGCGCCGGTGCGCGCGGCCAGCGCGGCCAACTGGTGCGCCAGCCGGTTGCGCTGATCGGCCAGCGGCAGGTCCGGATAGCCGGTCTTGGTGACGTTGTAGCCGTCGACGATCAGGTGCACCGCGGGCAGCGCCAGCAGC
>NZ_JAFRFW010000875.1:0-2312 GCF_017434145.1 Saccharopolyspora sp.
CCCGGCAACCGTGGCGGCGACGCCCCGGCCGGGAAGCGCCTGGAAATCCGGCGCCTCCAGCACGGCGAGACCGCGGTCCCGTGCGGCGGAGCCCACGGCCCTGCCCCGCGGATGTTCGCTGGAGAGCTCCGCAGCCGCGGCCAGCTCGAGCGCGCGCTGCTCGTTGTGCCCAGGTTCGGCCCGCAGCTCGGCAACACGCGGCACGCCTTCGGTGACCGTGCCGGTCTGGTCCAGCGCGACCCGCCCGGCGTCGGCCAGCCGCTCCATCACCACCGCCGACTTGACCAGCACGCCGTGCCTGCCCGCGTTGGCGATCGCGGACAGCAGCGGCGGCATCGTCGCCAGCACCACCGCGCACGGCGAGGCGACGATCATGAAGGTCATCGCCCGCAGCAGCGCGCCTTCCAGGGCCTCGCCGAACAGCAGCGGAATCCCGAACACCGCCAAGGTCGCCACGACCACGCCGACCGAGTAGCGCTGCTCCACCTTCTCGATGAACAGCTGCGTCAGCGCCTTCGTCGCGCCCGCCTCGGCGACCATCGCCACGATGCGCGCGATCACCGACTCCGAGGCGTCCCGGCTCACCCGCACCCGCAGCGCCCCGGAACCGTTGAGCGTGCCCGCGAACACCTCGTCGCCGCCGGTCTTGGCGGCGGGCACCGGTTCACCGGTGATGCTGGACTGGTCGACCTCGCTGCCGCCCGCGACGACGTCGCCGTCCGCGCCGATCCGCTCGCCGGGGCGGACCAGGATCTCGTCGCCGACGTCCAGGTCTTCGGTGCGCACGGTGCGTTCCTCGCCGTCGCGCAGCAGCACCGCCGTGTCCGGCGCGAGGTCGAGCAGCCCGCGCACGGAGTCCTCGGTGCGCGCGGTCGCGAACGCCTCCAGCGCACCGGAGGTGGCGAAGATGACGATGAGCAGCCCGCCGTCGGAGACCTGCCCGATCGCCGCCGCACCGATCGCGGCCACGATCATCAGCAGGTCCACGTCGAGCGTCTTGTCCCGCAACGCCTGCAGCCCGGCCCAGGCCGGCTCCCACCCGCCGGTGACGTAGCAGGTCAGGTACAGCGCCCAGCTCAGCCACAACGGGCCGCCGCCCAGGTCCGCGGCCAAGCCGAGCAGGTAGGCGGCCAGCGCGGCGCCCGCCCAGCGGGCCTCGGCGAGCGCGAACAGGCCGCGCTTGCTCGCGGGCGTGGACTCCCCGGCGGCGGCCGGGCGGGTGAGCGTGGTCGGCATCGCGGCTCCTCTGCTGTGCGGACGCCGCCAAGATACATGAATGACTGCTCAGGTGTTCAATCGTTCAGGCCGTAAATCATCGGCCGCAAATCATCGGACGGGGCATCGAACCCCTGCCGATACACTGCGCCCATGGGTCACGGAGTCGAGGCCAGGGCGACGCCCGCCGCGAAGCTGGACGCGGCATCCGCGTCCTCGGTGGCCGAGACGCTGCAAGCGCTGGCCACGCCCTCGCGGCTGTTGATCCTGAGCGAACTGCGCCAGGGCGCCCGGCCGGTCGGCGAACTCGCCGAAGCCGTGGGCATGGAACCCTCCGCGGTGTCCCACCAGCTGCGGCTGCTGCGCTCGCTGGGCCTGGTCAGCGGGAACCGGTCCGGCCGCAGCGTCGTGTACTCGCTCTACGACAACCACGTCGCGCAGCTGCTGGACGAGGCCGTTTACCACATCGAGCACCTGCGGCTGGGCGTCTCGGACTGACCGGGATCACCGCGGCGCGTACATGATCACGCCGACGCCGGCCAGGCACAGCGCCGCGCCGATGAGGTCCCAGCGGTCCGGCCGGAACCCGTCGACCAGCACACCCCACAGCAGCGAGCCCGCGACGAACACCCCGCCGTAGGCGGCGAGGATGCGGCCGAAGTGCGCATCGGGCTGCAACGTCGCCACGAACCCGTAGACACCGAGCGCGATCACTCCCGCGCCCATCCACAGCAGACCCTTGTGCTCCCGCACGCCCTGCCACACCAGCCACGCGCCGCCGATCTCGGCGAACGCGGCCAGCACGAAGAGCACGACCGAACGCAGAACCTGCACGCCGCGGAGCTTACTTGCGCGCGAGCGCAAGATCCCCGTGCCCGTCCCCTGGCGCAGCACGCCGTCCGGAGCTTCGAGGGGGTCCGAGAAGAAACCTCAACCCGTTGACGACCGCACCGGCCGCGGGCCGATCGCGACGAACCGGAACGCGCGCCTCGGTGCGCTCGGTCGTGGTCGTTGGACCGGCCCATTAGGAGCCGCAGGATTCAGCGGGCGTGCCCGGCGGCCTCAGTGGCGTGCCGATCGGCCTCATCGGCGGCGGC
>NZ_JAFRFW010000091.1:0-15621 GCF_017434145.1 Saccharopolyspora sp.
GACCTGCTGACCGATCTGGCGCGGGCGGAGCGCTCCGGCGACCCGGCCGCCGCCGTGCGGCACATCGCGCAGGCAGTGCCCGGTCTCGACTCGGCCGGGCAGCGGTCCGCGGCTCTCAACGAGATTCCGCTGGCGCTGCTGGGCGCGGCGCCGCCTTCGGTGGTCGACGAATTGGGGCGGCTGCGCGGAAACGACGAGCTGCCGAGCGACGTCCGCGACGCGATGGACGCTCGGTACCGGTTCGCGCGGCTGCGCGAAGCCGGGTGGACGAGCGACACGGCCAGCCTTTTCCGCGACCTTCCGCAGGAGGACGCGGATCCGGAACGAGCGGCGGTCCTGCTGCACGCGGCCGCACTTGGCGGGACCGATGTGGACAGCGTGCAGGCTTGGGCGCGCAAGGTGCCCGCGGACGACGCGTTCGGCGCGGTTCCGCTGGCGGCGCACGCGCTGGCGATGGCCGACGAGTTCGGCGAAGCCGAGCGCAGGCTGCGTGCAGTGCGTGCGCTCGCGCCGGATTCGGCCGCCACCCTCATCATCGATGCGCAGTGGAGCTTCGTGCTGATGCGCTCCGGCCGCCCCAGCGAAGCCGCCGCGCTCGCGGAGCGGACCCTGCGCCGCTGCGACCCGGAATTGACCTCCGTGGTCGCGGACTGCCTCGTTACGCTGGTTTGGTCCATGTTGGACACCGGCGACCTGGTGCGCGCCGCACCGGTGCTCTCCCGGCATCGCAGCAGGAAATCCCCGGAGTGGGTGCGGTCGTTGTGCGCCGGTGCGCTCGCGGCGATCGGCGACGAAATCGAAACCGCGCTGGCGCACCTGCTGGAATGCGGCCGGGAACTGGATCGCGCGGGCTGGCGCAACCCTTGCCTGCTGCCGTGGCGCAGCTGGGTTTGCCTGCTGCAACACCGGCTCGGCCGTTCGGAAGCGGCCGCCGACGTGAGCGCCGAGGACCCTCGCCTGGCGGTGCAGTGGGGCGTGCCGAGCGGAATCGGCCGCGCCCTGCGGATGTGGGGCGCGGTCACCGACGGCGAAGCGAGCATCGACTTCTTCCGCCGCGCCCTCGACGTGCTGCGCGGCACGCCGTGCACGTTGGAATCGGCGAAAACGCACCTGCTGCTGGGGCAACGGCTTCGCGCGACAGCTCCCGCCGAAGCCGCCGAGGAAGCCGGTCGCGGCGAGCTGCTCGCCGCGGCCTGCGGCGTGCCCGGCCTGCGCTCCGCGGTGCACATCGCCGCCAACGGCGGGACGCACGCCGAGCCGACGCCCGCGGAACTGCGCATCGCCCGGCTGGTCGCCGCCGGGTTCGGCAACCAGCGCATCGCCACCGAGCTGGCGGTGAGTTCGCGGGCGGTGGAAAAGCACCTGACCCGGATCTACCGCAAGCTCGGGCTCGCCGGGCGCGCCGAACTCGCCCTGCTCGCGGCCTCCTGGGAATCGTGAGCACGGGACGGCGGGCAACCGGCCACCCGCGCAGAACGAGTTCGAGGACCGGCGCTCAGCTGCCGGGATGCCCGGTGAGTTCCAGGCTCCGCTCCCAAAGCGCCGCGCGAGCCCGCGGGTCGTAAGCCTGTTCGTGCGCCCGCGACTCGCTGGTCCGGTCGAAGTACCGGCCGGTGACCCCGGCGAGTTCGCCGTCCACCGCGAGCCTGCGGGTGGCCCGCACGCCGTCCTCGATGCTGTCGATCCGCTCCGCGGTCACGATCTTGGTCGGCATGTAGGTCGCCGGGTGCAGGCTGTTGACCACCACCTCGTCCGCGGGCAGCAGCTCGGCCAGGCTGAACCCGGACATGATCTGCGCGAGCTTGCTCTGGCAGTAGGCGCGGCCGCCGCTGTAGTCGTGCCGCAGCATCAGGTCGTCGAAGTCCAGCGCCTGCTGACCGGCCGAGGCGACGTTGACCACTCGCGACGGTCGCCCGCCTGCCCGGCCGGTTTCCCGCAGCAGCGGCAGCAGTTCCAGCGTCAGCAGGAACCCGGCCAGGTAGTTCACCGCGAACCGCAGCTCGTGGCCGTCGACGCTGGTGGCCCGTTCGCGCCCGCCCGGTCCGCTCGCGCCGATCCCGGCGTTGCTGATCAGCACGTCGAGCCGGTCGGTCGCGCCGCGCACCGTCTGGGCCAGTTCCCGGACCTGCGCGAGCTCGGCCATGTCGGCGACCGCGGTGCGCGGGCGCTCGCCGTGCTCGCGGTGGAGCTGCTCTGCGACGGACGCGAGTTTGTCCGGGTCGCGGCCGTGCAGCAGCAGCCGTGCGCCTTCGGCGGCGAGCCGTTGCGCCAGCGCGTGCCCGAGGCCGTCGGTGGCACCGGTCAGCAGGATCGTCGGGCGTTCGGTCATCGGCCGTCGCGCTCCTCGGTGTCTTCGGTCGATCTCGTCGCGGCACCCGCGCCGTGGTGATGGGGGACGCGGAGATCGCTTGCCGTTCAAGGCTGGCACACCGAGCTTCCGCGGTCAGCCGGTGAACTCCGCGCCCAGCTGCGTCCGCGGCTGCGAGCCCACGGGTGTACCGGCCGCGGTGCCCGGGTAGACCCGGAATGAGGAGATCGCGGCCTCGGCCGACCGGGGCCGCACGCCGACGTGGCGACTCAGGAGGTTCACGACCATGACCACGGCACGCGAGATGATGACCGCAGGCGCGAAGTGCGTGAACACGGAACAGACGGCCGCGGACGCGGCGCGCATCATGGGCGATCTCGGGGTCGGGGGCCTGCCGATCTGCGGCAAGGACGACAAGATCAAGGGCGTGGTAACCGACCGCGACCTGGTGGTCAAGGTGCTGAGCCAGGGCCGCGACGCGGGCGCTTTCCCCGCGGGCGACCTGAACCAGGCCGAAGCCGCCACGGTGGGTGCCGACGACACCGCCGAGGACGTGCTGGCCACGATGCGGCACTACAAGGTGCGCAGGCTCCCGGTGATCGACCAGCAGCGCCTGGTCGGCATGGTCACGCTGTCCGACGTGGCCAAGGCACTGCCGCACCACGAGGTCGGGGATCTGGTGGAGACGCTGTCCACGGCGTGAGCCACCGGAAACCGCCGGTTCGGCCGGGCCGATCGGCCGTTGGGAAACCCGCCGGGTCATGCACCCGGCGGGTTCTTCATGCGCAGGCCGTTCAGCCAGCCCCGCAGTTCGCGGGGCGGATGCTCACCCGCGGGGCGCCAGTTCGCCCATCTTCGACCAGCCCTCGCCCGGCACCTCGGTGTTGATGATGTCCGGGGTCTTCGTGATCACGTCCGGGATCCAGGACATCGCGGTCTTGAAGTGCTCCGAGTTGACGTGCTCCGAACCCGCCTCCTGCGAGGCGAAACCTTCGGTGAGCACGAAGGTGTTCGGGTCGTCCACGCTGCGCGCCCAGTCGAAGAACAGGTTGCCCGGTTCGGCGCGGGTGGCCTGCGTGAACTCGTCGACCAGCGTGAGCCATTCCTCCGCGCGGTCGGGGCGGATGCTGAACTTGACGACGATGAAGATCACGCGGGCTCCTCGGTTTCGGCCGGTCACGACACCCAGATGATGGCCGCCGCGGGACAGCGGAGGGAACCGCCGTTGTCACATCCTGATAAGGCGCCGTCGCCGGAGGCAGCACGCCGCCCGGGCTGAATGATCCTCGCGCAGCCGCTGATCGGCGTAGTGGCCGCGAGTGACCGAGCCACTACCGTTCGGAGGTGACGGCGCACCCGGCAGGGAGGACCCAGCGTGCGTGAGATCGGCGAAATCGTCCGCACGATGCCGAAAGTCGAACTGCACGTGCACCTGGAAGGCACCCTCGAACCGGAGCTGAAGCTGCGGCTGGCCGAGCGCAACGGCATCCCGTTCCCGTTCGAAACCGTCGAGCAGGTGCGCGCCGGCTACCGGTTCCACGACCTGCCCTCGTTCCTGACCGGCTACTACGAGGGCATGGACGTGCTGCGCACCGAGGCGGACTTCTACGACCTGACCGCCGCGTACCTGCGGCGCGCGGCGGGCGAAGGGGTCCGGTACGCGGAGGTCTTCTTCGACCCGCAGGCGCACACCGCCCGCGGAATCCCGTTCGGCACCGTGCTGCGCGGCATCCGCCGCGCGCAGCTCGACGCCGCGCGCCGCCACGACCTGCACGCGCAGCTGGTGATGTGCTTCCTGCGCGATCACGAGCCCGGCTACGCGATGGCGACGCTGCTGGAATCGTTGCCGTACAAGGAATGGATCGTCGGCGTGGGGCTGGACTCCGACGAGCGCGGGAACCCGCCGCGCAAGTTCGCCGAGGTGTTCCGGCGGGCGCGGCAGGAGGGCTACCTGCTCACCGCGCACTGCGACATCGACCAGCAGGACTCGGTCGAGCACATCCGGCAGTGCCTGCACGAGATCGGAGTGGACCGCATCGACCACGGCAGCAACGTCCTGGAATCCCCGGAACTGGTCGCCGAGGCGCAGCGGCGCGGCACCGGGTTCACCACCTGCCCGGTGTCGAACAGCTGGGTGAACGGCGGCGGGACGAAGGCCGACGAGATCGGGCGGATGCTGGCCGCGGAGCTCGCGGTGACGGTGAACTCGGACGATCCGGCGTACTTCGGCGCCTACCTCACCGACAACCTGCTGGCGCTGCACGCCGAACTCGAACTCGCCCCCGCCGACCTGGTCCGGCTACAGCTCAACGCCGTGCGGGCGAGCTGGGCGCCGCTGTCGATCAAGGACCGGCTCACCACCGCTCTGCGCGCCGAGTACTGACCCGCGCGAGCGTCGGAGCGAACGACTCCTCGGATATCCGTTGCGGCGAACGATCTCCGCGCGATCCCGGCTGATCGAGTGGCGTGCCCGCGGTTCCGAGGCGAGCGCGGCGAATCACGGAACCGGCACCGCCCGGTGCACCGCGATCGCGGTGACCGTGCGGCGGCAGACCTTGCCGGTGGGGGCCAGCGGCAACTCCGGGAGCACCACCAACGCTTCCGGCAGCTTCCGCCGCTCCAGCCCCCGGGCCTGCAGGAACGCGGTGAGCGCGGGCAGCTGCAGTTCGGCCGAGCCTGCGGCGAGGCTCACGCACGCGCACAACCGTTCACCCAGGTCGTCGTCCGGCACGGCGACGCAGGCGACGTCGACGATCGCCGGGTGCGCGCGGATCTCCAGCTCCACCTCGGCCGGGCTGATGTTGTGGCCGCCGCGGACCACGACCTGCTTGAGCCGGCCCAGCACGTGCAGCCTGCCCTGCCCGTCGAGCACGCCCCGGTCGCCGCTGCGCACCCACCCGTCGCGGGTGCGGTAGCGGGCGTCGAGGTCGGGTGCGGCGACGTAGCTCAGCGGGGTCATCGGCCCGCGCGCGCAGATCTCACCCGGGTCGCCCGGCGGCAGCGGACGACCGTCCGGGGCGACGATCCGCAGCTGCGCGACCGCCGGATCGGGCAGGCCCGCGCTGCCGTCGAGGCCCGTGCGCGCGGTGTGGCAGTTGATGCCGTCCGAGGAGCCGTAGACGCTGATCACGCGGGCTCGCAGGCGTCGCGCGCACGCGTCGGCGGTGACTTCCGAAAGCGGCGCCGAGCTGGAAACGACGGTGCGCAGGCACGTGTTGTCCTCGTCCGGGCCCGGCGGGTGCTCGGCCAGGCGGCGCAGCATGGTCGGTACGCCGAACAAGTGCGTCGGGCGGTGCTCGCGCACCAGCCGCAGCGCGGTCACCGGGTCGAAGCGGTCCATGAGCACCAGCGTCGAGCCGAGCGCTGCGATGCTCACGTGCGTCGCGCAGGAACCGTACGAGGACGACAGCGGCATCATCATCAACGCGCGGACCGGGTCGGAGCCGTCGTGCAGCGCCCGGACGTAGTTGGCGCGGCCACCGGCCATCGCGTCGTGCGAGTAGGCGATCATCTTCGGTTCGGCTTCGGACCCGGAGGTGACCAGGATCCGGACCGGTGCCTCGGGATCGATCGCGGGCGGTTGCCAGGCACCGGCGGGTGCGGTGTCCAGCGACCTCGGGCCGTCCTCGCCCGCGCCGAAGGTCCGCACCACCCGCAGGTCCGGCAGGCAGGTGGTTCCGTCGGCGTCCGAAGTGGACCCGAACACGGCCGCTGCGGCGCGGGATTTCCCGAGCAGTGCCGCGGTGTCGCGGATTCCGCGGCCCGCGGGGTAGGGCAGCGCCACCGCGCCGATCGCGGCGACCGCGAGTTCGGTCACCACTGCGCGCCAGCCGTTGGGCAGCCGGATGCCGACGATGTCGCGGTCCCGCACGCCCGCGGCCGTCAGCGCCGAGGCGATGCGGCGCACTTCCCGGTCCAGCGCGGCGTAGTCGAGGGTGCGCTCGTCGTCGATGACCGCTTCGCGCCGCGGGTGTGCGTCGACCCGCGCGCGGAACAGCGTGTAGAGGTCGCGGCCGGGGCAGTGGCCGTCGCGGACCCACCGGCGGCGTGCTTCGGACGGTACGAGGTCGCGGATCTCCGTGCCGCTGCGCGATGTCCAGGTCACGAGAACTCCCAGGGGGTGCGGACGTAGGTGTGGCCGTCGTGGCCGAGCGCGTGGCGGAATCGTGGATCGGCCGCGAGTTCCGCGAGATCCGTGCACACCGGCGCCACGGGCGGACCTGCATCGGCGCAGCGGGAAACCAGCGCTTCCGTCGGCATCTCCCGCCGGTCCGCGAAGTCCGAGGTGGATCCTTCGGGGAGCACGGAGAAACCATCTCGGGTCCGATGCAGACGACGATCGGTGCGGTGCCGCGGCACGACTCCGGCCGCGGACAGCAGCGAAGTGTCCACTCTGGACCCTGAGCCGGTGCGCAGCCGCCGCAGCAGTGCGGCCAGCACTCCCTGCGCGCACACCAGGCCACCCAGCACGTCGGTCAGCGTCATCAACGACGGCGCCGCCGGTTTCGAGATCGCGGCGGCCAGGCCGCTGTGGGCTTGCACCAGGAAATCCGTGCCGAGCGGTGGATCCGTGCCCATCGCCGAGCCCCATCCGGAGGCCCACGCGTAGACGAGCCCGGGGCTGCTGCTCGCGAGGTCTTGCGCATCGAGCCCGAGCTGCGCTGCTTTTCCGGGAGCCCAGTTGTGCAAGAACACGTCCGCCTCCGCGACGAGCTCGCGCAGCCCGCGGCATCCGCCCGGAGTCTTCAGGTCCAGTTCGACCACGCGCTTTCCGGCGTTCAACGCCAAGTACCGGGCGGATCGATCGCGCACCATCGGCGGAACCCCGCGCATCGGATCGCCGCCCGGTGGCTCGATGCGCACCACGTCCGCGCCCAGCATCCGCAGCACGTGCCCGGCGGCCGGTCCCTGCACCCGGCGGGTCGACTCGACCACCACGATCCCGTCGAGCGGCAAGGCACCGGGAGGTGGCAACCGGTGAGGCTGCGATCCCGGCAGGTGGGTGAGCGTGCAGGCAGGCAGATCCATCGGGCCGGTGGGTTCGTCGCGGACCGGGAGCACGCTGATCCCCGTTTTCTCGGCAGCCGTGCGGATTTCGGCGTGCGTGGCGGCACCCACGGCATCGTGCAGTGCCGCGGGAAGGCCGCAGGTGGCGGTGGCGAAGCGTTGCTGGAACGGCCACCAGCCTCGGGCGATCGCGGAGTCCGCGGCGCCGAGTGCGCGCCAGAACCGCTGCCAGGCCTCGGCGTTGAGCGTCTCCACCTCGATTCGCACACCGTCCGCTGTCGTGAACGGAGGGCGCAGACCGGCCCGAACCTCCTCGGGTGGGTCGTCTGCCGTGGCGGCGGCCAGGTATTGCTGCACGCTCAGCAGCGCCGCTTGCGCGACGGAAGTGCGCACCGAGTTCACCCGAGCGCCGCGTGCTCGGGCGATCGTGGCGGCCAGAACTCCTTGTGCGGCAAGGACTCCGGCCACGGTCGAAGCGTAGTCGACCGCCAGCGGCACCGGGCGTCCCGCAGCACGGCCATGTACGTGCATGATCCCGCAGGCGGCTTGCACCGATGCTTCGTCGTGCAACGGCAGTTGAACCGGGCCGGACCAATCCACCACGCATTCCACGTCCGGATCGGACAATTCGAGTGCGTCCAGCTGTCCCGCCGCCACGGCCGACGCGACGTCGGGAGCCGTCGGCGGCGCGCTCATGCGTGCACCTTCCGCCCGTGCACCGAGTACATCACGCTGGACGATGCCCGGAAGTCCGGCGCACGCACCAGATCCCGCAACTCGTCGAGCTCGTCCTCGGACATTCCTGCCGCGAGCAGCCCGTCGCGCAGCTGCCTGGTGTGGTTCGCCAGCAGCTCCAGGTCGGCGGAACCCGGTCGGCGGACCTGGACGTACGGCTGCGGGTCGATGCCGACCAAACCGGCTTCCCGCATCGCCGCCGCGATCCGCCGCCCGCACTTCGGGTCCACACCGGACGAACGCATCACGAATTCCTTGGCGGCGAGGAACTTCTCGTACAGCCGCGCGGCGGGCTCGTCCGGGGCCAGCAGCAGCGGCTCGTACGAGGTGTCGAACTCGTCGACCTGCAACCAGCCGCCCGGTTTCAACGTGCGCACCAGCTTGTTCAGCACCTGCTGCCGCTGCGGCAGGTGGCGCAGCACCAAGCGGGCCACGATCAGATCGAAACCGGCCTCCGGCAACGGATCCACGGCCACGTCATGGGTCGCGACGCGCAGCCCCGGGCGCGATTCGAGCGGGCCAGGGCGGATGTCGGTGGCCAGCACCGTCCCGGTCGGAGCGACGCGCTCGGCCAGCCACAGCGCGATACTGCCGCCGCCGCAGCCCACGTCCAGGCAGTCCCAACCGTCGGTGACACCGGTCGAGGCGAGGCGGTCCGAGGTCATCGGGTCGTGCGCCCGCGCCAGCAGCCGATTCTGCTCGGTGCGGTGCTGTTCGCCGAAGACGTAGGAATCCGAGATCGTCATCGCTAGGTCCACCTGCCCGAACCGGCCGTGTCGGTGCTGCCGGTGAGCTGTTCGAGCAGTTCCAGCCTGCGCACCTTACCGGTGCCGGTACGCGGAACGCGGTCCCAGGTCAACGTGACCGGCTCCTGCATCGGCGGCAGGCCACGGGTCGCACGCCGCCACGCGGCGCCGGAAAGCCGTCCGTCCACGGTGACCACCACGGGAAGCGGCGGTGCGTCGGGCCTGCCGAGCACGACGCACTCCTGCGCGACCGGTAGCCGGTCCTCCAGCACGTCTTCGGTTTCCAGGCAGCTCAGCTCCGGAACCCGGTCGACCTCCCGATCCAGCAGCAGCACGGACCCGGTGCGGGTGCGCATCCCGATGTCGCCGGTGTTCCACCAGTCGCCGTGCCGCTTCGCGGCCCAGCGCCCGGATTCCCCCGCGTAGTCCTGGCAGCGGGCTGCGGTGCGCGCCAGCACGAGGCCGGGCCGCCCGCGCCGCACCGGCTCGAAGGTGTCCGGGTCGACAACACGCAGCCGCGTCTTGAACGGAACCGGCCTGCCCACGTCCCGGGTCTTGCCGCAGCCCGGGGAATCGTGCAGCGAACGGCGGGTGTGGAACCGGAACGTCAACGGTCCCGTCTCCGTCTGCCCCCACCCCTGCATCCACACCGGACCACGTCGCGCGGTCGCACCGAGGTAGGCGCGGATGGTCGGCGGGTGCACCGCGTCGTAAGTGCTGATGAACAACCGTGTTCTGCGGAACGGGTTGTCCAATCGGTCGGTCAGCGGGCGGAAGCGGACGTAGGTCGAGGGCAGCGCCTCGACGATGGTCGGCGGATGCGCGCGCAGCAGCGGGTCCGCGCGGTCCGGGTCCTGGTCGCCGAGCACCACGAGCTCGCGCGGCGCCATGCTCATCACCACCCCGGTCCAGCAGAACGTGCGCCCGTGGGCGAAGGAATTGGCGTTGAGCACCGTGTCGTCCCGGCCCACACCGATCTTCGGCAGCGGCATGGCCTCGAACCGCGCCAATTCACCGACCATCGTGCGGGTGGAATGCACCACTAGCTTCGGTACTCCGGTCGTCCCGGAGGTGTGGTTGATGATCAGCGGTGCGTCCCCGTCGCGGCGGCGCGGCGCGGGGGCGTCCTGGCCGTGCAGTTCGGACAAGCTCGCCGTTCCCGGAACCGCCGCGCCCGGATCGTCCCCGTCCAGCACGACGGTGCTGCGGGCGAACGCGACCAAGTCCGTGCCCTGCGCACCGGCGGCCCCGAGCACCGCGGAAGTGCTCACCAGCACCGCCGGTTCGAGCCGTTTGAGCAGCAACTCCACCGAATCCGGCGGCAGCTGCGCGGAAAGCTGCGCGGGAACGGCACCCAGCCGGATCGCCGCGCAGGCCAGCAGGTCGTAGTCCCAGTGGTTCTCCTTGACGATCGCCACCCGATCGCCGCGGCCCGCCCCGGCGGCCGCCAGCCAGCCCGCGGCCTGCCGCACCAGGACGGCCAGGTCCGGGGCTTCGTAGCAGGTACCGCCCTGCGGTGCGATGTCGAAGGGGCGGTCCAGGTGCACCCGCGGTGAGTCGCGCCGGTCCGCGCACTCGTCGAAGAGAACACCCATGTCGTGCGGTTTCAACGCCAGTTCCTTTCCGGGAGTGCGGGATGGATCGCGGTCAGGCTCGTTGCGGCGCAACGGTTTGCGGCCGGCCGCGCAGGCGGCTCAAGGTGCGGGAGGCGGCGAGCGCACCGGCGCGCACCGCCCCTTCGGACGCCGGACGTTGCATCACCCAGTCCCCGGCGTAATCGACGGAACGGAGCGGGCGTGCCATGAACCTCGGCCGCCGGTGCAGCGCCGCCGGAGCGGCCTCCGGCAGGCCGTGCCGGTACCGGTGCACGAAGTTGCGCCGGTTCGCGGCGGGCAGTTCGGGCAGGTAGCGCGCGGCCGCGTGCGTCAGCCGCGCCACGACGACGTCGTCGGGAGCGTCCACAAGGGAGTGCGTGAGGTCGGCGGCGGGCATCAGCGTCAGCAGGCCCTTGCCCGCCGGTGCCCGCCCCGGATGCTTCTGGTGGTCGAAGAGGATCGCGGACAGTACGTCCTCCTCGACCTCCGGAGTCAGCAGCGCGTACGCACCCGCGCCCGCGGGCGCCAGCGGCCGGTCCAGCAGGCAGCTCACCTTCAGCGCGGGCCGGAACGTGCAGGCCGAGAGGTAGGCAGACTCGTCCTCCGGCGGGTTCGCGTGCAGCATCGCCGCCACCGGCGCGGGTACGCACAGCAGCACCGAGCGCGCCGTCACGGTGTCCGATGTGGTCAGCAGGGTGGCCGATGCGCGCTCCGCGACGACCTCCTGCACCGCGCAGCCGGTCGCCACGTCCAGGTCGGCCGCCAGCAGGCGCGCCAAGGTGTCCATGCCGTCGCGGTACGTTCGCCAGCTCGACGCGTCGCCGACCGCGAGCAGGAGTCCGATCAGGACAGCCGCCGCGGAGCGCTCCGTGTTCCAGCCGAAGAACGTGCCCGCGACCGGTTGCAGCAGGTAGTCGTGCAGGTCCCGGTGGTAGCGGCGGGCGAACTCGGCGACGGTCGTGCCGCGCAGCGGGGAACGCTCCGGGTGGTCGGTGTCGAACCAAGCGCGCCGCCGGCGCGCCCACAGCTGGAACCGGGCCAGATCCAGCCGAGCCCGCGGCGTCAGTCCGGCACCGGTGAGCATGCCGCGCGGTTCGGCGACTCCGGGCCGCGCCAGCCCATCGCGCCACACCGCAACCGGGCCGCCGAGGACCGGGACGTCGTCGAGCCGCACGCCCATCCGCTCCAGCAACCGCCACGTCGCGCGGTATCCGTGCGGCGATATCTGCTCCGCGCCGGTGTCCACCGTGTACCCATCCTGCCGGAACGAGGTGGTGCGACCGCCGACTTGCGGCTCCGACTCGAAAACCCGGACCGCGAGCCCGGCCCGGCGCAGCTCGGTGGCCGCGGCCAGCCCGGCCAATCCCGCGCCGACGACCGCGACGTCCAGATCCGTGCTCATACCGACCCAGCCAGCAGGTTCGCCAGCACCAGCAGCGCCACGCTGGTGCGGTGCACCGAGAATCCGAGCTTGCGGGCGCGCATCGTCTCGCCGCGCCGGAAACCCAGGTGGAACTGACGAGCCCGCAGCGCCGTGGCGGGCAGCATCAGCAGCACGAACCACCCCGGCGCGGCTCCGGTGGCCGAGGCGACCGCGCCGATCAGGAACTCGCCCAGCGAAAGCGCGCCGATGAACGCCACGTTGCCGCGCACCGAGGTCAGCGCGGCCACCGTCCACCGGCCCACGCCCCGGTCGCCATCGACGTCGTTGGTGTTGGAGTACACGCCGAACATCAGCACGCCCATGCCGAACAGCACGGCCTGCGCGCAGAGGAACCCGGAGAACCGGCCGGTCGCCAGCGCGTGCGGCGCCAGCACCAGCACCGCGCCCAGCGCCACCAGGAACGCCTCCTGGAAACCGCGGTAGCTGAGCTTGAGACCGTAGGAGTACTGCAGCGCGAACACCCAAGTCACCGCGATCATCGCGACCGTCCACATCGGAGCGTGCGGGGACACCGCGATCGCAGCGGTCCACAGCAGACCCCCGGCCACGGCGGTGAGCCAGCCGAACTGCAACGCCTCCGGCACCGTCAACGTGCCCGCGACCAGCGGCTTGCGCAGCTTCTTGCGCAGCGGATCGTCCGGCCCGTAGTTGACCAGGTCGCTGCCGTCGCGGAAGCCGGTCACGTCGTCGAACGCGACCAGCGCGACGACCGTGCCGACCTCGCCGAGCAGGAACAGCAGCAGCATCGGCAGCGTCCCCGGCGCCGCGGGCGCCATCAGCACGGCCGAAGCAGCCACCAGGATGCTCAGGTAGTAGTCGTAGATGTCCAGGTTGCCCAGCCGGGTGTAGCTGCGCGCCTTGCTCTCCGGCCGGGTGGCGCGCGTTCCGGCGGACACGGTGGGCAGCGTCATGATTCGGCGATCTCCTGGTGGGCGGCGAACTCGCGTACCGCGTCGGCGACGCGGGTCACGTCGGTGTCGGACAGGTGCGGGTGGATCGGCAGCGCCAGGATCCGGGCGCTGGCGCGTTCGGCGTTCGGCCAGCTCTGCTCCGCAGCGGCGTACGGAGCGAACGCGACCTGACGCGGCAGCGGCAGCGGGTAGTACACGTGCGAGCCGATGCCGCGCGCGGCCAAGTGCTCGCGCAGCCCGTCCCGGTCGTCGGCTTGCAGGCAGTACACGTAGTAGCAGCGGCCGTTGCGCCCGGGCGGCGGTGCCACGACGCCCCGGTCAGCCAGCGCGGCGAACCGCTCGGTGTAGTGCTCGGCGATCTCGGCGCGGCGGCGCAGGCGGTCGGCGAAACCGGCGTGCCGGTGCAGCTGGAACGCCGCCTGGATCTCGTCGAACCGGCTGTTGGTGCCGATCTCCGCGTAGACGAAGCGCTCCCGCTGCCCGTGGTTGCGCAGCAGCCGCACGCGCCTGCCCAGCTCGGCATCGCGGGTGACGACCGCACCTCCCTCACCCGGCATCCCGAACGATTTGACCTGCACGAACGAGAAAACTCCCGCGTCGCCCCAGAGTCCGGCGGGCACGCCGTCGAGCACCGCGCCCTGCGCCACCGCGGAATCCTCCAGCAGCCGCACGCCCCACTTGTCCGCCAGCTCGGCGAACCGGGGCATGTCCGCCATCACGGAGAACATGTGCGCGGGCATGATCGCCTTGGTGCGGTGGTTGATCAGCGGCTCCACGGCGTCCGGGTCGGCCACCATGGTCCGCGGGTCGACGTCCGCGAACACCGGCATCGCTCCCACCGAGACCACGGAGGACGCCAGCGGCGCGCAGCCGAACGCCGGCACCACCACCTCGTCGCCGGGGCCGACGTCCATCGCCCGCAGGACCAGCCCGAGCGCGGCGGTTCCGCTGCCGCAGGCGACCACATCGGACGCACCCAGCGATTCCCGCAGCAATTCCTCGAACGCGGCGGTGTGCTCGCCGAGGATGAACTTCTGCTCCGGCGCGCGCCCGATCTCGCGCAGCAGGTCGAGCAGCACCTTGCGGTCCGCTTCGAACAGATCGGGCGGGAAGAACGGCAGATCCCGGTTCATCGCGCGCTCCTCGCTGTGCAGAACTCGCTGACCGCAGCGCACACCCGGTCCAGTTCCCGGATGGACAGATCCGGGTAGAGCGGAAGGGCGAGCGCGCGTTCCGCCGCGGCTTCGGCGCGGGGAAAATCACCGGGCCGGTGGCCGAGTTCGCGGAAACAGGGCTGCAGGTGCAGCGGAACCGGGTCGTAGGTTTCGGTGCCGATTCCGCGTTCGGTCAGGTGCGCGATCAAATCGTCCCGGCCTTCCACTTCGATCAGGTAGACGTAGAAAACCGCGCCGGAACCCGGTCCGGAGTCGACAACCCGGGGCAGGGCGACGATTCCCGGCAGTCCGGAAAGCCTTTCCCGGTAAGCCGCCGCCAGCCGGGCGCGGCGCGCGATGTCGTCGTCCAGCCGGTTCAGCTTCGCCAGCAGCACCGCGGCCTGGATGTCGTCCATCTTGCTGTTGGTGCCGACCAGCGCGGTCTCGGTGGAGATGCCGGGGAAGTTGTCCACGGTGCGGCCGAACCGGCCGTGGTGGCGCAGCCCGGACACCAGCTCGGCCACCCGGGCGTCGTCGGTGAGCACCGCCCCCGCGTCGCCCAGCGCGCCCAGCGTCTTGGTGGGGAAGAACGACAGCACTCCGCCGAGCCCGTGCAGTCCGGCGTGCACGCCGACCTGGCGCATCCCGATCGCTTCGGCGCTGTCCTCCAGCACCGTGAGGCCGTGTCGCGCGGCGGCGCGGGACAGCGCGCTCATCTGCGCCATCTGGCAGAACAGGTGCGCGGGCAGCACGAATCGCGTGTGCGTACCGGCAACGCGGTCCACTTCGGACGGATCGAGTGCGTAGGTCACCGGGTCGATGTCGGCGAACACCGGGCGCCCCCCGGCCAGCACCACGGAGGTGGCGGTGGACACGAACGAATAGGCGGGCACCACGACCTCGTCACCGGGCTGGAGCCCGGCGGCGCGCAGCAGCAGCACGAGCGCGTCGGTGCCGCTGTTGACGGCGACGGCGAAGCGGGCGCCGGTGTAGTCGGCCAGCCGGCGCTCCAGCTCGGCCACCTGCCTGCCGTGCGAGAACTTGCCGTTGTCGAAGACCTCCTCGACCCGCGCGCTGATCTGCGGCCACAGCTGGTCGAAGGTACGGGCCTGGGTGAAGAAGGGAATCGGCGCGGGACCGGCCGGGGCCGGTAATTCCTCCCGCGCCCCTGCGGAATCCGCGCCGCGGGACACGATGACCACGCTCCTGTGGATTGGGCTGCTGTGGACTGGCGCGCTCGAAACCGTGCGGTTTTCGAGCCCTTCGGTTTCGAGCTGGGGTTTTTCGAGCTGGGGTTTCCAGGGTTTCCGATCCCCGTCCGTTCCGGTGTCGGGTATAGGAGTCATTTGCGCCCGCGGGTCATTCCGGCGGCGGACTCAGGCGGAGATCTTCGGCCGGAGAACCTAGCCGAACGCGCCGATCGGCCGAAAGAACATCCGCCGTTTCCGAGCATCTTTCACTCTTTCCGGTGATCGTCTGCGTGAAGTGCTCCCACCCCGCCCATGGATCCGGAAACGGCAATCCGCTAGTGTCCCCCGCGGCCGCGCACCGAACGGTGCGCTCGCAGGGAAAAGCCATTCCGTGCGGCCATTCCTGCTTGCGTCCACAACGGACGAAAACGGTTCCGAAAAGGACGGAGCGCCGATGCTGCACACACTCGTGGCCGGACTCGGCCGCGCGGGAGCCGGACTGCACCTGCGGGTGCTGGCCAAGGCCCGCGC
>NZ_JAFRFW010000876.1:0-6984 GCF_017434145.1 Saccharopolyspora sp.
CGACGTGCCGTTGGGCTGAATCGCGTGATCGCGGCACTCCGCGGCGCTGATCCCTGCGGTGCAGGCGCCGGGCACGGAGTTCCTCGATCGCGGACCCGGCGCCTGCGGCATCTGGTCCGCTGAGCGGACGGCGGGCTGCCCGCGGGCATCGCGACCGCTAACGTTTCCGGCATGTCCTCGATGCCGGTCACCGAGCGCCTGCTGATCCGGGAGTGGCGACCGGACGACGTGGCGGGCGCGTTCGCCGTCTACGGCACCGCGACCGTGACCGACTGGCTGGTGCCGTCGATGCCCCGGGTCGCCGACCTGGCCGCGATGGGCCGCGTGCTCGAGCAGTGGATCGCCGAGCAGGAGCAGCTGGAACCGCCGCAAGGGCGTTGGGCGGTCGTGCACCGCGACAGCGGGGAGATCGTCGGCGGCGCCGAGCTGCGCCTGCTCCCGCCGCACCACGAGGACGTGGAGGTGGCCTGGCACCTGCGGCCGAACTGCTGGGGTCACGGTTACGCGGTGGAAGCGACCCGCGCGTTGATCCGCTGGGCGTTCGAGCACGAGGCGGTGGAGCTGTTCGCGGTGATCGACCCGACGAACGACCGCGCGCACGCCACCGCGCAGCGGATCGGCATGGACTGGGTCGGGGAGACCGGCAAGTACTACGACCGGACGCTGCACGTGTACCGCGTCCGGCCCGGCGACTTGGACTGACGGCGACCTGGACTCAGGGCGACTTGGACTCAGGGCGACCTAGACTGACCGGCCGCCTCACCCGATCATCGAGCTTGCCCGACCGCCGAGCCTGCCCGATCGCCGAGCTCGCCCGACCGCCAGTTGCACCGATCGTCGGCCTGGTCCGGCCGATCAGCGCCGGAAGCCCTCGTAGGCCAGCGCGGTCACCGCACCGAATGCCAGGTGCGGCACCAGGTCCATCAGCCACGACTCGGCGGTCCATTCGCGCGGGTCGGTCACGCCGAGCGCCGTCATGGGAGCGGTGCTGCCCGCGTTCGCGGCAAGGCCCGCACCGATCGCCAGCAGCGGCACCGGTGTGCGCGGGCACCAGGTGCGGGCGCAGCCGTAGAGGACACCGCTGGTCACTCCGGCCGCGATGCCGAGCAGGGCGCCGATCCCGGAGCGGCGGTTGCCCGCGCTGGACTCGTCGCCGGGCAGCGGCCGGGTGTGCCGCTCGGCCTGGCGCACGGTCTGCTCCGGGCTGCTGCTCGCCGGCCGGGCGCGCAGCGCCATGTCCAGGTAGGTGACCGCGTTGAGGGCGGTCGTGCCTGCGGCGCCGGCGAGAGCGCCGCGCAGAGCGTGGTGCAAGTGGCATCCGCGGCGCCGCATGAACGCGCCTCTCGGAACTCGGCATCTCAATTCCGCCATGACTCAGTGCTGCCCGAGCGGTTCGGCGACGAAACCGCAGTCGCGTTGCCTGCAGAGGTGCCGCTTCGCATCGATTTCGTCTGGTCGGGCTAAGAACCGAGAACTCGAACACAAGCACGCGCTGGTGCTGGCCGGTGCGATCACGACCGCGGCCACCGCGGCGGCCCGGCACTGCGCTTCTTCGCCCCGATTCCGCGTGGTGCTCACGACGGTGCTGCTCATGTCCCCTCCGGCTGCGACGCGCGGCTGTGCAGATCGTCGAGCAGCCGCGACATCGTTTTCCGCCCGGCTGCCGGTGCTTCTGCGGCGCGAGCTTCGGCCAGCACGCGGGCCTCCGCGGTGCGGCACCACTCCCACCAGCGTTGCAGGCGCGGGTGGGCGTGTTCCGGGCCGACGTGGACGTCCTCGGCGGACAACAGCGCAGGCCACTCCCAAGCCGTCGCCTGCGCACTGAGCTTGCCGCCACCGGCGGTGGTGTCCACCGCCAGCACCGGCACGCCGCAGGCGAGTCCGAACGCGAGACCGTGCAGGCGGGTCGTGACGACCACGTCGGACCGGTCCAGCAGCGCCGCGAACTGGTCGGGCGTCGCGCACCTCCGGGAATCTCCGGTGTCCAGCCGGGAATCGGCGACGATCGTGGCGCAGTCGACGCCGGCGAACCAGTCCAGCAGGTGCTGGTGCACCCGCTCCTGCCGGAGGTGCGCGCCGTGCTCCCACCTGCCGGGTGCGAGCACCAGCGCCGCCACCGGCGTCCGCGCGTACGCCACACCCGCCGACAGATCGCGAATCGCCGGAGCACCGGGGAAATCGCGGGCCAGCACCGCGTGGAACCTGGTGTAGGCGGGCGAATGCGGGTCTGTCACCGAACTTCCCACGGCCACGCGGTGGCACGAGGCGTAGCGGTCGTGCAGCTGCTCGACCTGCCAGCCGTGCAGCCGACCGCACACGAAGACCACGTCGGTGTAGTTCTGCGCCGGTGCGTCCGCCAAGGACATCGCCTCCGGGCGCAACATCGGGCTCCACGCCGAATCGTGCGGGATTCCCGCGGTTTCGAGTGCCGACGCCACCCGGTACATGCTCGCCACGTCACCCGCGGCGGCCTCGCCGTGCAGGAAGCTCGCCCAGCTGACGATCAGCACGCGCACCGGAACCTCCCGGGTGAACGCGGAAACGTGGTTCTCCGCGGGATTCCCGCGGCGGCGCCGGTTCACGCGTGCCGTCCGCGCTCGGCCGGGGTTTGAGAGCCGCTGCGCAGGGTAGCGGAGTAGTAGCGGATTCGGGGGGATCCGTCGATTCGCCGGAATCGACCATGCTGGAGGCGCTGGTGCGCATTCTCGGGATCAACGCCGTGTTCCACGACCCGGCGGCGGCGCTGGTCGTGGACGGCGAGCCGGTCGCCGCTGCCGAGGAGGAGCGGTTCACCCGGCGAAAGCACGGCAAACCACCGGTTCCGTTCGCCGCTTGGGAGCAGCCGGAGCGCTCCGCGGCGTGGTGCATCGCCGAAGCGGGCCTGCGACCGTCCGATGTGGACATAGTGGGCTTCTCCTACGACCCCGGGCTCGTCCAGCACGAACTTTCCGGACTGGATCCGGAGTGGGAACACCTGCGCACCGAATTCGCCGGTAGCGCCCCGCGGTTGCTGCGCTCGGCGTTGCCCGGGCTGGACCCGGACGGAGTGCGGTTCGTGCCGCACCACGTCGCGCACGCCGCCTCCGCCGGGCTGGCCGCGCCGTTCGGCGACTGCGCGGTGCTGACCGCGGACGGGCGCGGGGAGAGCACTTGCGGGCTGCTGGGCCAATACCGCTCGGGCCGGCTGGAAGTGTTGGCCGAGCAGTCCTTGCCGGGTTCACTCGGGTTGCTCTACGAGAGCCTGACGGCGCATCTGGGCTTCCGGCGCAGCAGCGACGAGTACGACGTCATGGCGCTGGCCGGGTATGCGAAGCCGACGTACCTGCCGGATCTCACCGACCTGGTACGCGTGGGTGACGACGCGCAGATCCGGATCGACCGGCTGGACTGGTCGCGGTGGGCACCACCGCGCGAACCGGACGGGGAACTGCTCGACGAGCACGCCCAGCTCGCCGCCAGCGTGCAGACCCGGCTGGAAGAGCTGTTGCTGGAACTCGCCGGTTGGCTGCACCGCGAGACCGGGCAGCCGGAGCTGGCCGTTGCCGGTGGGGTCGCGTTGAACTGCGTGGCCAACACCAGGCTGGCCGCCGAAGGACCGTTCGACGAGGTCTGGGTGCAGCCCGCGGCCGGGGACGCCGGGACCGCGCTGGGCGCTGCGATGCACCTGGCCGCGCAAGCCGGCGAGCGGGTGCGGCCGATGCCCGCCGCCGACCTCGGCCGCGGTTTCGGTGAGGCGGAACTGGAATCGGCGCTGCAAGCCGCGAGGTTGCCCTACGAGCGCCCGGACGACGTGGCGACGACGGCGGCGGACTCGTTGGCGCGCAACGAGATCGTGGGCTGGTTCCAGGGCCGGGCGGAGTTCGGCCCGCGCGCGCTCGGCCACCGCTCGCTGCTGGCCCATCCCGGCCACGCCGAGAACGCCGAACGGCTCAACGAGGTGAAAGGGAGTGAGCGGTTCCGCCCGGTGGCTCCGGTCGTGCTGGCCGAGCGAGCCGCGGAGATCTTCGACCGCGGCCCGGTGCCGAGCCCGTTCATGCTGTTCGTGCACGACGTGCGCAGCGACTGGCGGCAACGGATCCCGGCGGTGGTGCACGTCGACGGCACCGCGCGCATCCAGACCGTGGACCGGGCCGACGAGCCGTTGCTCGCCCGGTTGCTGGGGGAATTCGCGGAACGGACCGGATTGCCCACAGTGATCAACACGAGCTTCAACACCGCAGGGCGGCCGATGGTGGACTCGCCCGCGGACGCCTTGGAGTGCTTCGGTTCCTCGCCGATCGATCTGCTCGTTCTCGGGCCGTTCGTGGTGCGTCGCGCGGCGATCGCCTGGTGAGCACGTTGGATCGCGCCGTCGTCATCCCGACGACAGCCGGGAGAACTGCACGACGAGCCTCGCGGACGCGTGGTGGATCACAGCGGAAATGGCTTATCGGCCTGCGGCATTGATCGACGCTCGACGAGAGATTTCCCCGCGCCTATCGCGAAGACGCCGACTTGACGCTGCGCGTAGTCGAACACGCCCGCGCAAAACCCTTGCCACGACGGAAGGTTTGCCGCCCGAAGCGACGTGGAACATCGGTGCGGCAGAGCACGCACCCAGCAGGAGGCGACCATGGCCGAGGACGTGAAGGTCCTGCAGCTCGGTGAGCACGAGTTCGCCGCGGAAGTGCACGAGGGCGAGCAGACCACCGAACACCGGGTGAGCTACCCGCAGGGCGTGCTCGACGCGCTGGACATGCCCGAACCCGACGAGCAGCGCTTCGTCGTCGAATCGGTGAAGTACCTGTTGCAGCGCACGCCGTCCACCGCCCTGCCGCACGACATCGACCTCGAAGGTGTGCAGAACGAGGACCTGGATTTCCTCCCGGAACTGCGCACCCGCATGGCGAGCTGAGGATCGTCCCGCTGGGATCTTCGAGCGCGCCCGTTCGCAGTGCACGGGCCGTTCGCCTGCATCGACGGGCGAGCGGCCCGGAAACGCTCAGCTGAGCAATCCTCCCGCATACGCGGCGAAGAACAGCGCGACCAGTACGACCACCACGGCGATTCCCGCCAGCCACAGCCATTTCGCCGGACGCGGCTCGGCGCGCTGCGGATGCGAGACGGCGTCGGTGGCCCCGGCCTCGCCCGGCGGTGTGTCGCCGGGCGGGACCGAACCGCCGGATTCCAGCCCCGGAGTTCGCTCGGGATCCGGCCCGGGGGTCTGCGATGAGCGGTCCGCTGCCATGTCCGTTGGTTAACCCTTCCGGCCGGCTGCGCAAACTTGTCCGCCGACGTCCGCGGCGGGCCGTCAAGCCTCACCGCGCTGCTCCTGCTGCCGCTCGGCGGCTTCCTGCTCCGAGGCGGCGGTGGGCGGAGAACCGGGCAGCTTGCGCCCCGCCGACTCGCGGGTGAAGTACACCGTCACCAGCCCGACCACGCCGGCCGCGATGAGCAGCACCGCAGGCATGATCCGCACCCCGGTCCCGGCCAGCAGCGCCTCCGCGAGCAGCGGAGTGGTGCCGCCGAACAGGGCGACCGCGATGTTGAAGCTCACCGACACGCCGCCGTAGCGGACGTCGGTCGGGAACAGCGCGGGCAGCGCCGCCGGCATCGTGCTGCTGAAGCAGATCAACGTCAGCCCCAGGACCAGCAACCCGCCGAGCACGGCGGGCACGCTGCCCAGACCGAGCAGCAGGTACGCCGGTACCGACAGCACGATCAGCGCCACCGAGCCCGCACCGGCGATCGGCAGCCTGCCGATCTTGTCGGAGTACCGGCCCAGCACCACGATCAGCGTCATCACCAGCAACATCGCCACCAGCACCAGGGTGAGCGCCTTGGTGTGGCCGAACCCGAGCTCGGCGGTGAGGTAGGTCGGCATGTAGGCGGTCAGCGTGTAGTTGGTGACGTTGAACGCGATGACCAGCCCGATGCACTTGAGCATCGGCCGCCAGCAGCGGGTGAACAACGTGCCCAGGCTGCGCAGCGTCGCCGCCTGCTGCGGCTGCTCGCCCTCCGAGCTCTTCTGGTAGGCGGGGGTGTCCTCCAGCTTCAGCCGCAGGTACAGCCCGACCAGTCCCAGCGGGCCTGCCACCAGGAACGGGATCCGCCAGCCCCAGGAGCTCAAGGCCCCGTCCGGCAGCGCGACGCTGAGCACCGTGACGCTGCCGGCGCCCATCGAATAGCCGACCAGGGTGCCGAACTCCAGCCAGCTCGACATGAAACCGCGCCTGCGGTCCGGGGAGAACTCCGCGACGTAGGTCGTCGCCCCGCCGTACTCCCCGCCGGTGGAGAAGCCCTGCACCAGCCGCGCCAGCAGCAGCAGGATCGGCGCCCAGATCCCGATCTGGGCGTAGCCGGGCAGCAGCCCGATCGCCACCGTGCCCGCCGCCATCGTGATCATCGTGGTGGCCAGCACCTTCTGCCTGCCGATGCGATCGCCCAGCGGTCCGAAGAAGAACCCGCCCAGCGGCCGCACCAGGAATGCCACCGCGAACGTCGCGAACGTCGAAAGCAGTTGCGCGGTCGGGCTGTTCGAGGGGAAGAAGACCTGGCCGATGGTCACCGCCAGGTAGCTGTAGACGCCGAAGTCGAACCATTCCATGGTGTTGCCGATGGCGGCCGCGGCAACGGCCCGGCGGGACTTCCGCTCGTCGATGACGATCGGGTCCTGGCTTCGTTTCCTGCTGGGACGCCGGAATCGGGGGATCGGCCGTCGTCCGGATCCCGTTCGCTGCGCCACGCCCTGATCTCCTTCCGCCGGTCGCTTGGGGCTTTCCCGGGCGCGGCGGCGGTAAAACCACCCCCGCGGGCTTCACTCGTGCGGCTCTTCGACGGCGGGACCGTGCGGCGCCGCGCCGTCGACGTCGCGGCGCGAACCGCGGCAGGGCCGGGACTTTCGGCCGTGGTGTCCTCGCGCGCGGCTGGCAGGATCGCTGCCGCACAGCACGCAAGGGGGAAAGGATCTTCGCCGATGCAACCGCAACCCACACCGCAGTCCGC
>NZ_JAFRFW010000877.1:0-6334 GCF_017434145.1 Saccharopolyspora sp.
CCGCGGGCGCGGCCGAGGATCTCGACGCGCGTCCCGGCGACGAAGTGACTCTCAACGGCCAGCGGCTGCGAGTCGGCGGTGTCGCCGGAGACGCATCGTTCAGCCACACGCCGGTGATCTGGACCGGCCTCGCCGATTGGCAGCGCCTCGCGCCCGGCGGTTCCGACGAGCACGCCACCGTCGTCGCGCTGAGCACCAGCGGGCAGGTTCCGCTGGCGGCGACCGACGCCCGGCTGGGCACCCACACCCTGTCGCGTTCGGATTCGCTGGCGGCGATCGGGTCCTACTCCTCGGAGAACGCTTCGCTGCAGACGATGCAGGCGTTCCTGTTCGTGATCGCCGCGTTGGTGGTGGGAGCGTTCTTCACCGTCTGGACCATCCAGCGCAGCCGCGACGTCGCGGTGCTCAAGGCGCTCGGCGCGACCACCGGCTATCTGCTGCGCGACGCGCTGGGCCAGGCCTTGATCCTGCTGGTCGGCGGCACGGCGCTGGGCACCGCGATCGCCGCCGGTCTCGGAGCGCTGGCCGCGGGAACCGTGCCGTTCGTGCTCGACGCGGGAACCGTGCTGCTGCCCGCCGTGGTGATGATCGTGCTCGGCGCGCTCGGCGCTTCCCGCTGACCCGCGCATCCCGGCCTCCGAGGAGATCTCAGACCATGAGCCTGCACCTTTCCGGCATCACCCTGACCTACCCCGACGGCGACGGGTACATCACCGCGCTGGACCGGGTTTCCCTCGACGTGCCCAGCGGCACCGTCACCGCCGTGGCCGGGCCGTCCGGTTCCGGCAAGTCGAGCCTGCTGGCCGTCGCCGCCACCCTGATCACGCCGGACTCCGGCTCGGTCGTCATCGACGGCACCGCCGCCACCGGTCTCGGCGCGGCCGGGCGCGCGGCGCTGCGGCGCGGCCGCATCGGGATGATCTTCCAGCAGCCGAACCTGCTGGACTCGCTCACCGCCGCCGAGCAGATCGAGGTGATGGCGCACCTCGACGGCCGCTCCCCGCGCGCCGCGCGGGGGCACGCCCGCGAACTGCTCGACGCGGTCGGGCTGGCCGACCACTCGCACCGCCGTCCGCACCAGCTCTCCAGCGGGCAGCGCCAGCGGGTCAACATCGCCCGAGCCCTGGCCAACGACCCGGCGGTGCTGCTGGTCGACGAGCCCACCAGCGCGCTCGACCACGAACGCGGAGCGGCCGTGATCGAGCTGCTGCTCGAGCTGACCCACCGCACGGGAGCCGCGACCGTGCTCGTCACCCACGACCGGGCGTGCCTGGGCGAGGTCGACGACCTCGTGGAGGTGGTCGACGGGCGCGTGTTCGCCCCGGAAACGGCCACGACGGCCCTGCACACTCGCTGAACATCCGGGAAACGAGATGAAGAAATCCTACTACGCCGCACTCACCTACATGATCCTCGGTCTGGTGGCCGGGGTGTACTACCGCGAAATCGCCAAGGCGCACGGATTCACCGGGGAAACTCAGCTCAGTGTGGTGCACACGCATCTGCTCGCGCTGGGAATGCTGTTCTTCCTCATCGTGCTGGTGCTGGAACGGACGTTCCGACTCAGCGCGAACCGGTGGTTCGCCCCGTTCTTCTGGTTCTACAACGCGGGGCTGGTCGTCACGACCGGTGTTCTGGTCTACCACGGCACGTCGACCGTTCTCGGCGGGACGACCGGTGCGGCCGTGTCCGGAATCGCCGGGCTCGGGCACATCCTGCTGACCGCGGGCCTGGTGTTCCTGTTCATCAACTTGCACGGCCGCGCGATCGGCGGACGGGCCGAGTCCGCGTCGACGCCCGGGTGACCCGGCCACGCGAATTCCCAATCGGCGACTCAGCACGATCAGACCGGCATATTTCCCCACTCCCGCAAAGGAGAATGACGATGTTCTACGCCACCAACCGGCTGCACGTGCCGCCGGACAAAGCGCAGGATTTCGAGGAGCAGTTCACCGGCAACATGCGCAAATACCTGCCCGGAGTTCCGGGCCTGCGGCGCAGCACCCTGCTGCGCCCAGCCGCCGCCGGCGAGCCGTACCTCTCGATCAACGAATTCGACACCGAAGCGCATTTCCGCGCCTGGGTCGATTCCGATTCGTTCAAGCAGGCGCACGCGCGCAACAGCGGCATGGTCCGGAACATCACCTCGAACCAGGTGGAGACCTTCGAGTCCGTCGAGGTGCTCTGAGTCCGCGGGGCCGCCCCGATCCGAAGCGGGGCGGCCCGCCGCTGAGGCACGGCATCATTGCGCACCGGCGCTGCGCACCCGAACCCGACGACCACTCGTTCAGTCGCTGGTCACCGACGTCCACCGACTGCAATTCTGCGGAAGACCCGACAACGAACCACCCGCGGAACCGCACGGGCGATCGGGGCCCGGCGTCGGCGTTGGGGGTGCTTGCCGCGTGCCGAGACCTGCCACCAGGCCGGTGCTCGCGATCAAGAGCAAGTCGGGCGAGCTGGAGGCCGTGTCCAACGAACCCGCCACGCACGTCCAGGTCATGATCGAACTCCTGCCGGGCGTGCTGCCGGAGGGCCCAATCGGCAAGCAGGTCCTGAACGTCGCCGTGGACGCGGTCGCGGAGGGCAACCCGGTATGGCTCGACACCACCTGGCTGCCCGCCGGTAATGCCGCCGCGAGCACGCCCACCCCGGTGCTCACCGATTTCGACGGCGTTCTCGACGAGATCATCCAAGAGATGATTCCGGGCCACGACGAGCCGATCCTGCTCCCGGTCGTCGCGGCCGATGCCGACGACCGGCGACTCCGCGCGATGCGCGAGTTCCTCCAGCACAAACCCCGTCCCGTGGTGGTGCGCGCGCGACGCGCAGCACCGGCCGATGTCGAGCCGTGGGCGCGGATCGAGCGAATCGCCACCGCGCTGCGAATCGGGGTGGAGGACCTGCACCTGGTCTTCGACGAGGGCTACCTGCCATCCGTCCCGGACCACCGCGTCGAGGCCCTGGGCAAGAACATCACCGGATTGAACGCTCGCCACGGCTGCGCGTCGATCACGGTGCTGGGCGGCTCGATCCCGAAGGAGCGCACCGGCTTCGTCACGCGCACCCGCGAACGAACCGAGATCCGGCTTTGGAAGAGCGCACGGGCCGACTGCGACGGCTCCCTGCGCTACGGCGACTACGGCGTCGTCCACCCCGTCCCGCGATCGAAGACGAAGGGCTCGGGCGCCCCGAACCCCTACCTGCACTACACCGTCCCCGGAGGCGTGCTCTCGTTCGCACGCCACGTCCCGGACCGCAACGGCCGCGCCTTGCCGACCGGCGCTGCCGAGCGGTTCTTCCGGGATGTCGCCGAAGAACTCGTGCGGCGGCCGGAATTCGCCGGGCCGAGCTTCTCCTGGGGTGACGAGAAGCTGTACTCCTGCCGGGAGAACCCGGCCATCCCGATCGGCCGTGCGGACAAGTGGATCGCGCTGGCCACCTCGCATCACCTGGCGCACCTGTCCAGGGACATGGACGCGAGCTGAACCGCGTCCGCTGCGCGGAGCTATCGCTGCGCACCGCTGACATGCAATGCCGAAATGCAGCGCGGTATACGGCCGTGCTCCGGCTGCCCCAGTAGGTCGCGGGGCTGCGCAGCGGCGCGATGAACACCCGCACTGAACCGGCCGAGATCACCGACACCGGGCCGTTGGTCGTGCTCGCCGCGAGGGGCTTGGAAAGCCGCGAGCTCTCACAGTTCGAGGGTCAGTTTCGCGCCGCGGGCCCGGGAGCAGCACGTCATCATCTTGTCGTTGCGGCGGCGTTCGGTCCGGGTGAGCACGTGGTCGCGGTGATCGACCTCGCCGTCGCGGACCGAAACCTCGCAGGTGCCGCACAAGCCCTGCTCGCAATCGCTGGGTACGTCGACATCGGCCTCGCGCAGCGCGGCGAGCACCGAGCGGTCGGCGGCCACTCGGACGGTGCGGCCGGATTCCGCGAGTTCGACGTCGAAGGCGTGCTCGTGGGCGGGATCGAGCGCACCCCGATCGGCCTCGAATCGCTCCACGCGCAAAGCGTTCTGCGGCCAACGGGCGGTCGCCGTTTCGAGCGCGGCGAGCAGCCGTTGCGGGCCGCAAGCGTAGATCTGGGTGTCCTCGCGCGGATCGGCGAGCAGTTCGTCGACGTTCAACCGCCCGCCCTGGTCCGAGCAGTGCACGGTGAGCCGATTCCCGTGATCGCGGATGAGCCGGGCCAGCAGCACCATGGCACCGGCTGATCTGCCGCAGTAGTGGATTTCGTACTCGCTGCCCGCGCGCAGCGCCTCATCGGCCATCGCGATGATCGGCGTGATGCCGATGCCTCCCGCGATGAACACGTAGTGCCCGGCATCCGGTTCGAGCTTGAAGTTGTTGCGGGGGCCGCGCAGGTTCAGCTCGTCGCCGACGCGGAGCCGGTCGTGGACGTACTCCGATCCTCCGCGGCCGCCGGGTTCGCGGAAAACCGCGATCTGGTACCGCGTCCGGTCCGCGGGATCGCCGCACAACGAGTACTGCCGGGACATCCCGTTCAGCTCGATGTCCACATGCGCGCCGGGTGACCACGAAGGCAGCGGTTCCGCCCTGGCGTCGACGAGCGTGATCCGCGCGATGCCCGCGGCGGCTTGCTCGATCGACTCGACCTCGACGGGCCGCGTGATGGTGCGCCGGGGCGGTTCGCCGATCGTCACCGGCCGCGAATTCCGGGCCGTGCCGGGATTCGCGCGCTCGGGGTTGTCTCGCGGATCCCATCGCACCCGGACGTGCTCCGGGCCGCGGAAGGAGGTGTTGGGCAGGTAGTGGAACCGCTGATCGGGAACGAGTTCCAGGTGCGGCAGCCGGGTGGTGATCTCCTCCAGGAAGATCTGCAGTTCCATCCGGGCGAGGTTCTTGCCCATGCACTGGTGGCTGCCGTAGCCGAAGGTGAGGTGATCTCGCGCGTTCTCCCGCCGGATGTCCACCTCGTCGGGGTCGTGGAAGTGCCGCTCGTCGTGGTTGGCCGAGGAGTTGACGATCAGCAGCTTGGCGCCTTCGGGAACGGTCACGTCGCCGATCCGGGTCCGCGCGGTCGTGATGCGGCGCCAGGCGGCGACCGAACCGGAATGGCGCAGGCACTCCTCCACGGTGTTCGGGATGAGCGCGGGGTCGGCGCAGATCTCCCGCCACGCGCCGCGGTTTTCCAGCAGCAGCCGGAACGCGTTCGCCGCGGCGTGCGCGGTGGTCTCGTGCGCGGCGACGATCCCGGCCATCATGATCGAGTGCAGGTAGGAGTCGGTGATGACCTCGGGCAGCCGCTGCTGCATCCGGATGGCGTAGGGCATCCATCCCGGTCCGGACGGGTCCTTGCGCAGCTTCTCCAGCACCTCGCCCGCATACTGCCAGAACTTGCCGACCGTGTCGGCCACCGCGATCTGCTGCTCGGGAGTGGGCCGTCCCCAGGTGTTGACGGTGTGCGCCACGGAGTACTCGCGGAGCTTGTCCATGTCCTCCTCGGGCACGCCCAGGAAGTGCATCGCGACCGTCAGCGGACCCTCGTAGAGCAGTTCGTCGACCAGGTCTGCCTCGCCGGTGTCGATGAAGCGGTCGACGCGCTCGCGGACCAGGCGGCGCACCACCGGCTCTTGCTGAGCCAGCGCGGCTGCGGTGAACGGCTCCATCAGCGCCCGGCGACGCGGCATGTGCGCCGGTTCGTCCTCGTTCACCAGCGTGCGGGCCATGGCGTAGTCGTGGCGGCGCAGCACCTCGGTGGCTTCCGCGGAGACCGGCGTGATCTTCTCCAGCGCGATCGACGGGGAGAACCGGATGTTGTCCTGGAAGATCGCCTTGACGTCCGCGTAGCGGGTGACCACCCAATAGCCCAGAACGGGGCTGTAGAACACCGGCTCTTCGGCGCGCGACCAGCGCAGCGATCCCGGCGGGTCCTGCTGGTAGGCCTCGCCGAACGGGTCGAACGAGCGCGCCTGCGCGGAGCAGCCGTCCTCCGGCGGCACCGGTGGTGGCTGCGCGAACGGGCACTGGGTGGCGGTCCGGCTGTCCGTTCCGCCGTTTTCGCTGGGGCTGGATTCATCGATCTGCATGTCTTCAACACCTATCCAGCGGATGTGCGCACGGCAACAATTGTATGGACCGGGACGCACATGGAGGTGCCGTGGGCGAAATGTCTCAGGATTCCGGCAACGACGGGCGCGCCGTCATCGGACTGCACGGGTGGTTCGGGTCGGCGACCGCGTGGCAGCCGCTGGCGGCCCACTTGGAGAACTCGCAGTTCGGTTACCACTTCATGGACTTCCGCGGGTACGGCTCACGGGCCGGTGCGTCCGGCCGCTTCACCATCGCGGAAGCGGCCGCGGACGTGC
>NZ_JAFRFW010000878.1:0-1766 GCF_017434145.1 Saccharopolyspora sp.
AGACCGACGGCGACGACCGCCCGGCGATCGAGGGCAACGTGGAGCTGCACGTCGAGTCCACCGCGGCGTGCCGGTTGCAGGAGCTCGCGAGCAATCCGTCCGAGCGCGAAGTGGTGTTGCTGCCTTCCTCGCAGCTGATGGTGCACAGCAAGGAACTCGTGCCGTACGAGGCCGGGGACGGTTCCACCAAGCACAAATGGGTCATCCACGCCGAAGAGATCGCGCCGGGCGACCCGCGGCACTTGGGCCAGGACCAGGCGAAACAGCTGATGGTCGAGCGTCAGGACCTCGCGCGGCGGCAGGCGGCCGAATTCGCCGCGAGCAACGACTTCGACTCGGTCCTGAACCCGGCGGGCAGCCCGCAGGACCACGCGGCGCACGGGGAGCCTTCGGACGGCCGGGCCACCAGCGGCCTGCACATTCCGACCGAGACCGCAGTCGCCGACCCGGGCCGATCCGCCGACCTCGATGGCGTTCCGGCTCCCCGAACGGACTCCGCAACGGAACTTCCCGGCGAGGAGCCCGGGCCGAGCAAGCTCGAGCGGATGCTTGCGCCGGACGACACCCCGTTCTCCGGGCATCCCGCGGATCCGTTCGGCCCGGATGACGGCTTCGGCGCGACCGGACCACCCCTGGACGTGGACGGAAATCCGGATTGGCGTCAGCTCGAACGCAGCACGCCCCCGGTCACCAACCTGCCTGCGATCCACAACGACACCGCGGTACCGGAGCACCACGCCGCGTACGTCGACCAGCGCCACCCGGAGCTTCGCGCGGTCAACCCGAACTTCGACCACCCGAACGCTTACGAGAACGGCACGAGGACGAACTGCACCCGGTGCGTCGTGTCGTACGCGCAGCGGTTGATCGGCATCGACGCGCAAGCCGAGCCGGTGCTGCCGAACGAGCTCAAGGCCAAAGGAACGTTGCCGTGGGTGCAGCAACAACTCGGCGGTGCGTGGGAAAGCCACGGCAGCTACGACGACGTGATCAGCCGGATGAGCGGGCAGCCGCTCGGCTCGCACGCCGTCATCGGTGTTCAGTTCGCCACTCCGGACGGCGTGCTCGGTCACGTCGCGATGGTGACCAACACGCCCGAAGGCGTGGCGTTCATCGATCCGCAGTCCGGCACGCTGATGCAACTGCCGCACCCGCCACTAGGGTTGCACCTGCTGCCGTTCGGATCGCTGGAGTCGGAACTCCCCGATGCCGGGGCCGGTCATTCCGGGGACCACACCGGTGGCGCTGCCGAAAAATCCGCCGAGCCGCAGGAATCGGCCGATGCCCCGCTGTCGGACACCGACGGCGTCCGCGAGTCGCCTGCCGACGATCTGCACCGCCTTCCGGACGGACCGTGGTTCGGGCAGCACACCAACCCGTTCCGGCCGACGATCGAGGAAGAAGAGCCGGCATCGGCCGTGCCGCCGACCGGTGCCGCGCATTACGGGCGATCGGCGGGCGAACCGGGCGCGGAAGAACCGGGTACGTCGGCACCTGCCGTGCCGCATGAGCCAGCGCCTGCAAACGGTCCACAAGGGACTTCGCAAGCCTCGGATGTGCCTGCTGTGCCTGGGCATTCCGAATCCGCACGTCTCGGCGGAATGAACAGGTCGATGAGTGGAACGCTGGAACCCGAGACGGCCGCTCAGGATCCCGCCGAACAGACCGGTTCCGAAAGTGGCGGCCCGGCATCCGCCGGCAGCGCCGCACCGGGTACGTCCACCAGCTCCGCCGTCGATGCGCGGGCGGGCGATGCTCCCAGCGCA
>NZ_JAFRFW010000879.1:0-1688 GCF_017434145.1 Saccharopolyspora sp.
GGCGAGACCGCCGAGCTGCTGGCGGCCGCAGGCGAGCGCAAGACCGCGGGCGAAACCGCCGTGCTCAACCGGTTCCAGGCGTTGCAGCAGTCGCTCAGCGGCGGCTACGACATCAGCGCGGGCGACCAGCACGGCGTGCTCACGGTGACGGTGACCGGCGAGGAAGGTCCGCAGCCGGTGGCCGACGCCGCCCGCCGGGTCGCCGAGCGGCTCGCCGAGCAGCGCAGCTACCTGGGCGAACGCTACCGCTCGATCTTCGCCGACTACCTGATCCGCGACCTGGCGGAGCGGCTACGCGGGCAGATGTGGGTGGCGGAGAACCTGTGCAAGCGGATGAACGAGGTGCTCGACGGCGCCCGCTCCAGCCAGGGCGTGCACGTGCAGCTGGAGTGGGAACCTGCGCCTTCGCTGGGCGACGACATCAAGCAGGCCATCGAGCTGGTGCGCACCCCGTTCGCCAACCGCAGCGAGGAGCAGGACGCGCTGCTGCGGCGCGTGTTCACCGATCTGATCGAGGCCGAGCGGGACAGCGCCACCGGCGGCTACGCGGAGATCCTTGCGCGGGCGCTGGACTACCGCTCGTGGTTCGCGTTCACCGTGCGGGTGCGCGATGTCGGGCCGGAGGGCAAGCCCCGGGTGCGGCGGCTGCGGCAGCTCTCCTCCGGCGAGACGCGGCTGATCTCCTACGTCACCCTGTTCGCCGCGGCGGCGGCGTTCTACGACGCGGTCAGCGTCGCCTCCGGTGATCGCGGGCCGCTGCGGCTGGTGCTGCTGGACGAGGCCTTCGAGCGGCTCGACGATCCGACGATCGCGCGGATGCTGGGCCTGCTGGTGGACCTGGACATGGACTGGTTGATCACCTGGCCCAGCGGTTGGGGCGTGTCGCCGAAGATCCCGAAGATGCACATCTACGACGTGCTGCGCCCCCGCAGCGGCCACGGCATCGCCTGCACGCACACCACGTGGGACGGCCGCGACATGGAGCGCGCCGAGACCTGACCCGGCGAACGAAGCGGACGTCCCCGCGGTATGCGGCGGCGCAGCTGCGGGATCTCCGGGCCGCTGCGGGGAAGGCATGCCTTGTCACGACTGTTCCGGACTCGGGTGCGGCGGACGTACGCCGTCCTCCGCTCCACGCACGTGGGCCGCTGCCCGGTCCGGCCGAACTCGCGGAGCGCTTCCCGAGTGATCGAAACTTCGGCGCCGACTACGCTGGTGCGCTGCGCCGAGAACGGCGGCAGGCCGAGCAGCCCCCGCCGGTGGTGACTTGTACGAACTCGCGGCAGAGGTGGGAAGCAGTGGGCGACGACCCCGGATCGGACGAGGTGCGCGCGGACGTCCGCGCGGTGTGGGGCGGCGAGCAGCTGCGGGATTTCTGGGCGGCTGCGCGGGAAGCGCTGGAGTCACCGCGGAACCCGGACAGGTTCAGCGTCGCGCTGCCGGACGAGCAGACCCGGCAGGCGGTCAGCGAGGTCTACGGCCGGTCGCTGTACCTCGGCCACTCCCGCATCATGGTGTCCAAATTGGACAAGGTGCTGCGCGAGGACACCCGCTTCGGCCTCGGTTTGGCGCAGGTGCTGGAGATCCTGCACGAGCGGCCCGTCGAACCGCGCGAGTCGCCGACCGCGGCGCGCGCCGAGAAGCGGGACCGCACCACCGAACCCGCCCTCGCCGCGCTCGCCGAGCAC
>NZ_JAFRFW010000880.1:0-9381 GCF_017434145.1 Saccharopolyspora sp.
CACCGCCACCGCCGAACGGCTGCACTACCCCGGCGGCCCCATCGACGCCACCACCGCACCCGGCGGCGGACTCGCCGTGGCCCTGCGCAACAGCGTCCTGCTGCCCGGCGGAGCCCGCGCCGACGGCTTCCAGTCCCCCGCCCAACTGGTCACCACCGGCGGCCAACTGCACGTGCTCGACACCCTCAGCACCTCGCTGACCCCGCTCGACCCCGCCACCGGCGAAAAACAACCCGCCCTGCGCGCAGGAACCGGCGCCACCCGCGCCGTCGCCGACCGCTACGGACGAGTGCTCTCGCTGGACACCCGCGGCCAAGAGCTGCTGGCCTTCTCCACCAGCCCGCTGATCCTCAAACAGCGCTACCCCGTGCCCGGCACCCCCTACGGCCTGGCCTACGACCCGCACCGCGACCTGGCCTGGGTCACCCTGACCGCCACCAACGAACTCGTCGGCTACGACATCGCAGGCGGCGAACCGCAAGAGAAGCTGCGCCTGCCCACCGTCGACCAACCCGACTCCGTAGCCGTCGACCCCACCAGCGGAAACGTCTTCGTCGCCTCGGCGACCGGAGCAGGAATACAGGTGGTGAAGCCATGATCGAAAGCACCGACCCGGAAAGCGATCCCCGCCGCGCCCGGGCGCGGCAAGTGGCCACCGAAGGCGAATGGCACCGCGAAGGCGACTGGGAATACCGCCCGCTGCGCCTGCCGCCCGGGATCACCCGCCCGAGCGCGACCACCCAGCTGAGCATCCACGCCGAATTCGCCGGATGGGAACTGTCCCGCGTGCTGCTCTACTCCGACGGCACCCGCAAGGTCTGGCTGCGCCGCCGCACCAGCACCCCCGGCGTGCCAGGCCTGCTGACCTGACCCGGCACGCCGCCGAAACGCCCGGGCCCGCTCACGGCACCCGGTGCGTCCAGCCCGGAGTGGCGAACTTCGACTCGATCAACCGCTGCGCCGCCGCCTCCTCGTCCTCGGTCACCGCACCGCCGGACAACCCGAACCGGCGCCGGAACCCGCCGGACAACCGCTCGATCACCGTCTCCCGCGCCAGCCCCGTCTGTCTGCGCAGCGGATCCACTCGCCGCACCGCACTGGTGATCCCCTTGTCCGAAAGCTTCTCCTGCCCCGTGCGCAGCACCTCGCCCAACTTCGCGGCATCGACGTCATAGGACATCGTCACGTGGTGCAGCACCGCACCGGCAACCCGCTTCTGCGCCGCACCACCGATCTTCCCGCCATCCGAGGCGATGTCGTTCAACGGCTCGTACCACACGTTCAAGCCCAACTCGCCCAGCACACCCAGCACCCAGTCGTCCAAGAAGGCGTAGGAATCCGCGAACGACATCCCAGCCACCAACGACTCCGGCACGTACAGCGAATACGTCACGGTGTTGCCCGGCTCCACGAACATCGCCCCACCGCCGGTGATCCGCCGCACCACCTGCACCCCGTGCCGATCCGCCCCGGACAGATCCACCTCGTTGCGCACCGACTGGAAACTCCCGATGATCACCGCCGGATCCGACCACTCCCAGAACCGCAGCGTCGGCGACCGCCTGCCCGCAGCGACCTCCCCGGCCAACACCTCGTCCAACGCCATGTGCTGCAACGGCGTACGCGGACCGTCCCGCACCAGCCACCACTCGTGATCGAGCCAATCGCTCGCCCGAGTCACCGCCCGGCGCACCGCGACACCCACCGCCTCCGGCCCGAAACCGACCATCCGAGCCTCCGCGGGCAAACCGGCGCGCACCGCCACCGCCAGCTGCTCGGCATCGGCCTCCGCGGGCATTCCGGTCAGCGCAGCGTTGATCTCCTCCAACGCCTCATCCGGCTCCAGGAAGAAATCCCCGCTGATCCGGACCTTCACCAACCGTCCGGCCGCAACGTCCACATCGGCCACGACCAGCTTCCCGCCGGGGACCTTGTACTCACCGTGCACCGCGCACTCCCTTCCACACCCGTGCGAACACCGGCCGCCACGACCTATTCCCACCAGCAGGGGCATCGCCGCCACACCCCGCACCGGGCAGGATGATCCCCGGACACCCGACACCGGGAGACCCCGTGACCCCCAACAGCCAGCTGCTCACCGGAGCGCAGCTCGCCGACGGCACCGGCAGCGCCCTGCGCCGAGCCGACGTCCTGATCAGCGACGGCACCATCGCCGCCGTCGAACCACCCGGCACACTGTCGCACCGCCTCGGGCGCGATCTCACCGGCCTCGTGCTCGCCCCCGGATTCATCGACGCGCACTCGCACGCCGACAACGCCCCGTTGCTCGACGAGCCCGACACCACCAAGATCCGGCAAGGCGTCACCACCGAAGTCGTCGGCAACTGCGGCTTCAGCCTCGCCCCGCGCAGCACCGAACACGCCGACACCCTGCCCGCTTTCCTGGAACGGCTGTTCCCGCCGATCAGCTACACCTGGACGAACTTCCACGAGCTGTTCGCCCGCACCGACGCCGCAGGACACGTCACCAACCACTGCCCGCTGGTCGGCCACGGCACGCTGCGCATCGCCGCGATGGGCATGGCCGGGCGAACCGCCGACGACACCGCGCTCGCCGCGATGCGCGCCGCCCTCGACGAAGGCATGGCGGCAGGCGCCTTCGGCCTCTCCAGCGGGCTGATCTACCCGCCCGCGCTGTTCGCCGGCACCGCCGAACTGCGCTCGCTGGCCGAAGTCCTCGGCGGCGACGGCATCTACGCCACGCACCTGCGCGACGAAGGCGACCACCTGCTCGAATCCATCGACGAGGCACTGCGCATCGGCCAGGTCGCCGGCCGCACGCACGTCTCGCACCTGAAAGCCGCCGGCGAAGCCAACTGGGGCAAGATCGGCGACGCGTTGACCCGCATCGCCCGGGCGCGACACCTCGGAACGCCCGCTGCGCAGGACGTCTACCCCTACACCGCCTCCTCGACCATGCTGACCTCGGTGCTGCCCGCCGACTTCCTCGGCGCGGGCGCCGAAACCCTGATCGCGCGGCTGGGCAGCCCCGCGGGCCGCGCCGAGCTGCGCGCCGAGCTCGGCGGCCGGGACGACTGGGACGACATCCGCATCGCCACCACCGCGAGCCACCGGCACGAAGGCAGCACGCTGCACGAGATCGCCGAGTGCACCGGCAGCGAACCGGTCGACGCGCTCGCCGACGTCCTCGTGCAAGAACGCCTGCGGGTGGCGATGGTGCACTTCTCGATGCGCGAAGCCGACCTGGAACTGGCGCTGACCGACGACCACACGATGATCGGCTCCGACGGGTTGCCTCCCGGAACCGGCGGCAAGCCGCACCCGCGGCTGTACGGGACGTTCCCGCGAGTGCTCGGCCGCTACACCCGCGAACGCGGCCTGCTGCACCTGCCCGACGCGGTCCGCCGGATGACTGCACTGCCCGCCCGTACCTTCCGCATCCCCGGACGCGGCGTGATCGCCCCCGGAAACGCGGCCGACCTGGTCGCGTTCGACCCGGCCGGAGTGCGCGACGTGGGCGACTACGAATCCCCGGCCCGGCACCCGGAAGGCGTGCGATGGGTCTGCCTCGCCGGACGGACCGTCGTCGAAGACGGCAACTACCTCGGCGGCAAGCACGGCCGGCGGCTCACCCCTGCTCCTTGAGTTCTTGGGTGCTGTACGAGCTTGTGCGGGGCTGAACGGTTAATTTCGGTCAACGCTGAACACTTCGAGGTAGTTGACTGATGACCTGGGCGGACGCGCTCGTTCCGGGTGACTGGATGTATCAACCGGGTGGCGCGAGTGCGATCTAAGCCACTCCCCAGCATCATCGGCCGTACCCTCCCGACACCCGATACGACAAAGGAGATGACTTTGGAACGCGCAGACCACGATCCGGACGAGGGCCAGTCCGCGACGGTCAGCACCCTGTCCCCCGATGCGGAGATCCCCGCGCAGCACCGCTACCCGCGCAGCATCGCGCCCGGGTTCGACGGATTCGAGCTGGACGACGAAAGCCACCTGATTCGCGGCTACGACTGACCCGTCGCCCGCAACCGCAAGAACTCCGGACGCGGTAGCTCCGGAAACGCCGTTTCGATGCAGCACATCCCAGCTCGTCGCCCGCGACAGCACGGGTTCGCCGCGGAACTCGGCCCATCGGCCGAACTGCCGTCCGCGTGCCCGGAAGCCCAGCCGGACCTGATCGGTCCCGCAGCGGCCGTCGCGGGCATCGGTGCCCCCACCGCGCGCCCTCGACGCAGTCGGTGAACGCGGCGGCTTCCCCTAGCGGGCCGCACGCCCTTCCGCCAGGCAAGCTCCACTCGCATCCGAGCGAGATCTGTGCAGCGAGTGTCGGAACCGCGATGGGTTCGAGAAATTTCGCTCGTCGCTGACGCGACGAATATTTTTAAAACGGCAGTTCGGCACCGGTTCGGTGACACTCAGTGCCGCAGAAGGTGCGTTCAGGCGTGCGGAGATTCGCCCGGAAGATCGCGCAGGGCGGTTTCGAGCTGCTTGAACACGGTCGCCGCGGGCGCCCCGGTGCGCACCACGCCGACGACCACGTCCTCCTGCTCGCCCGCACCACCGGCCCACGACTCGGACAGGCCCCGGCGCACCACGCGCAGCGCCGCGCGCAGGCGGTGCATGGCGTCGATCTCGGCACCGCTGCGCAGCCAGTCCCGCAGCACGTGGTTGTGCGCGGCCACGACCGCCGCGGCCGCCACCGCCGCCTGCAGGCCGCCCTCGTCCTGCTCCCGGTAGCGCTCGCGCAGGTAGCGGGCGAACACCCGCTGGTAGCCGTCGATGCTGGCGATCTCCTTGTCCCGCAGCGAGGAAACCTGCCTGGTCAGGGCGAACCGCTGCAGCGAGACCGCGGGCTCGGCCAGGTACGCCGACAGCACGGTTTCGGCGACCCGGCACACCACCAGCAGCGGATCCTCGGCCGGATCGGCTTCCTCCAGCCGTTCGACCACGTCGGCCAGCCGTTCCTCGTGATCGCCGAACACGGCGTCCTCCTTGGACCGGAAGTACCGGAAGAAGGTGCGCCTGCCGACTCCGGCGGCCTCGGCGATCTGATCCACCGTCGTCGCCTCGAAACCCTGCGCGGCGAACAGGTCCAGCGCCGCCAACGACACGGTCCCGCGGACCCTGCGGCGACCCTGCGCGGTGCGGCCTTCGCGCGGCCTCGGCTGCTCGGGCATGGCCGAAATATACCCGGCCGATTGCCGGTGGCACTCCGTGCCGTTAGGATTCTCCGCGACGTGCGCAGCCGGGTCCGTCCGCGGCCGCACCTACCTGGCGATCACGACGAGAAACGGGAGGCACGCGGTGAACCCGGACTTCGACACCTACCGGCTGGCCGACGAGCACGACGCGCTGCGGGAAGCCGTCCGCGCGCTGGCCGAGAAGGAAATCGCACCGCACGCCGCCGAGGTCGACGAGCAGGAGCGCTACCCGCGAGAAGCGCTCGATGCGCTGGTGAAGTCCGGCTTCGCCGCGGTGCACGTGCCCGAGCAGTACGGCGGCGAAGGGGCCGACTCGGTCGCCACCTGCATCGTGATCGAAGAGGTCGCGCGGGTGTGCGCCTCGTCCTCGCTGATCCCGGCGGTGAACAAGCTCGGCACCATGCCGATCCTGCTGTCCGGCTCGGAGGACCTCAAGAGCAAGGTGCTCGGTTCGATCGCCTCCGGCGAGACCACCGCCTCCTACGCGCTGTCCGAACGCGAAGCCGGCTCCGACGCGGGCTCGATGAAGACCCGCGCGCACCGCGACGGCGACGACTGGGTGCTCAACGGCACCAAGTGCTGGATCACCAACGGCGGCGAGTCGAGCTGGTACACCGTCATGGCCGTCACCGACCCGGACCAGGGCGCCAACGGCATCAGCGCGTTCGTGGTGCACAAGGACGACCCGGGATTCGTGGTCGGGCCGAAGGAGAAGAAGCTCGGGATCAAGGGCTCGCCCACGGTGGAGCTGTACTTCGAGGACTGCACCATCCCCGGCGACCGGATCATCGGCGAGCCCGGCACCGGGTTCAAGACCGCGCTCGCCACGCTGGACCACACCCGCCCGACGATCGGCGCGCAGGCCGTGGGCATCGCGCAGGGCGCGCTGGACTCCGCGATCGACTACGTCAAGGAGCGCAAGCAGTTCGGCAAGGCCATCTCGGACTTCCAGGGCGTGCAGTTCATGCTCGCCGACATGGCCATGAAGATCGAGGCCGCCAGGCACATGGTCTACGTGTCCGCGGCGCGCGCCGAGCGCGGTGAGGGCAAGCTCGGGTTCATCTCGGCGGCCGCCAAGTGCTACGCCTCCGACGTGGCCATGGAGGTCACCACCGACGCGGTGCAGCTGTTCGGCGGCGCCGGCTACACCAGGGACTTCCCGGTCGAGCGGATGATGCGCGACGCCAAGATCACCCAGATCTACGAGGGCACCAACCAGATCCAGCGCATGGTGATGGCCCGCGCGCTGCTCAAGGGCTAAAAGCCCGCACGCAGCTCCGGCCCGTGGGCCCCCGGTCGCGCACCGGGGGCCCACGGCGTTCCGGCCGGGATGCCCCGCACCGGCCGCGCCCGCACACTGGCCGCACCTCCCCCGACGCCGCAACAGCCGCCGCGAACACCGGGAGAGCGACCTGCGTCACCTGCGGGACCTGCTCACCTTCATCGCTCGCCTCGCGATCGGCATCGTGCTGATCGCGCACGGTGCGCAGAAGGTCTGCGGGATCGGCATGCCCACCGTCGTGGACGCGTTCCGGCAGATCGGCATCCCGCTGCCCTCGGTGGCCGCCTGGTTCACCGCGATGGTCGAGCTCGTCGGCGGCTTGCTGCTGATCCTCGGGTTGCTGCTGCCGCTGGTGGGCATCTGCATCGCGATCGTGATGGCCGGAGCGATTTTCTTCGTGCACGCTCCCTACGGGCTGTTCTCCCCGCAGGGGTACGAACTCGTGCTGGTCATCGGGGTTTCCGCGCTGATGCTCGGCTTCAACGGCGGGCGCTGGGCGATCGACCACGGCCTGTTCTCGCAGTACCGCAAGCGCAAGGTCCGCGTGGCCGAGCAGCCGACCACGTCGGAATGACCGCCGAGCGGCCGAGTCGCTCGCTGCGCCGCGGCGCCCGGAGCCGGGTGGTCAGTCTTCGGCGGCGTCGCCGGACCGCTCCCCCTGCCGGGCCAGGTGGTTGCCCGCTTCGGCGTACAGGCTGGTCAGCAACCACGCGCCGACCCCGATGTCGTCGGTGAAGCCCAGCAGCGGCAACAGGTCAGGTACGAAATCGACCGGCCACACGATGTAGATCAACGCCAGCAGCCACAGCACCGTCTGATATCGCGGGACCGCCGCACCGGACCCGCGCCACGGCGCGGCGACCATCGCCGGGACCGCCCGCGCGCGGCTGATCGGGCCACCGCTTCCGGGCGCCGACGTCGCCGCCTTCTGCGCCGCCCGCAGCGGTGCCAGCCTGCGGCGCACGGCCGCGACGACTCCGGCGATCAGCACGCCGATGCCCGCCGCGATCAGACCGCTCGGCAGCAACCACTGCGAGCCGGTCCAGTCCCCGGACACGGCGGTGATCACTCCGGCCACCACGAGCAGCACACCGACGACGAGCACGAACGCCTCCTCCGCTGAGCACGACCAGCCTGCCACGGTCCGGTTTCGGCAACGCAACCCCCGGCCATCCGTGACACAGTCGCCGAGGACGGCGCGCGAGGGGGCATTGAGTTGGTCGAACAGGCCGAACCGACAGCACACCGGCCCTCACTTGCCCGCGCCAGTGGCACGATGGCCGTGGCCACCATCGTCAGCCGCATCACCGGCCTGGGGGCCAAGGTGCTGCTGGTCGGCGTGCTCGGGCTCGGCATGGTCAACGACTCCTACACCGTCGCCAACACGCTGCCCACGGTCATCAACGAGCTGCTGCTCGGCGGGGTGCTCACCAGTGTCGCGGTGCCGCTGCTGGTTCGGGCGCAACAGGAGAGCCATCGCAACGGCGAGTCCTACGCGCAGTGGCTCATCACCACAGGCGGGGTGCTCATGGCCGGGGCCATGCTGGTGTCGGTCGCCGCCGCCCCGCTGCTGACCAACCTCTACCTGGGCTCCAACAGCAGGGCAAACACCGAGCTGACCACCGCGTTCGCCTACCTGCTGCTGCCCGCGATCCTGTTCTACGGCCTCTCGGCGCTGCTCTCGGCGGTGCTCAACGCGCGGCACGTGTTCGGTCCGCCCGCGTGGGCTCCGGTGGTGAACAACCTCGTGGTCATCGCCACCACAGGTGTGTTCGCGCTGCTGCCCGGGACGATCTCGCTCGACCCGGTCCGGATGGGCCAGCCGAAGCTGCTGGTGCTCGGCATCGGCACCGCCCTCGGCATCGTGGCGCAAAGCCTCGTGGTCGCGGTGGCGTTGCGCCGCGTGGGTTTTCGGTTCCGCTGGCGGTGGGGCTGGGACCGCAACCTCGGCGAGTTCGCCGCACTCGCGGGCTGGGTCGTGCTCTACACCGGGATCAGCCAGACCGGCATGATCGTCACCACCCGGGTCAGCGCGCAAGGCACCGAAGGCAGCGTCGCCACCTTCACCTACGCCTGGCTGCTGTCCCAAGTGCCCTACGGCGTGCTCGGGGTGTCCCTGCTGACCGCGCTGATGCCGCGGATCAGCCGCGCGGCGACCGAGCACGACTCAGCGAACTTCGTCGCGGACCTGTCGCTCGGCACCCGGATGAGCGCGGTGCTGCTGCTGCCGATCAGCGCGCTGATGCTGGTCGCGGGCGGTTCGCTGGGTGTCGCGTTCTTCTCGCTGGGCAACAACGGGGTCGCCGCCGCCGACCGGCTCGGCGCCACCATCGGGGTCTGCGCGGCGGGAATCGTGCCGTTCGCGATCACCATGCTGCAGCTTCGCGCGTTCTACGCGATGAAGGACGCGCGCACGCCGACGGTGATCAACGTCGTGATGGTCGGGGTGCGGGCCACGTTGTGCTACCTGTTCCTGGCCACCGCCGACCCGCGCGACCTGGTGGTCGGTGTCGCGCTGGCGATGTCGCTGAGCTTCGTGGTCGGCGCGCTGCTCGGGCAGGTGTGGTTGCGCGCCCGCGTCGGCGGGATGCGCAGCGGGCGCATCGGAGTGAGCCTGCTGCGCGCCGTCGTGGTCACCGCGCTCGCCTGCGGTGTCGCGCTCGCCGCTGACGCGGTGCTCAGCGGTGTGTTCGCCGCGGTCGGCGTGGTGGCCGGGGCGTGGCTGCGACTGGCCGTGGACGGACTGCTGATCCTGCTGATCAGCTTCGGCGGTCTGCTGCTGGCCCGCGCTCCCGAGCTCGACCCGGTGCGCGCGGTGCTGCGGCGGCGGTTCGCCCGGCGCTGAGCGCCGGGCTGGTCACTTCGCCGCGCGGCTCCGGCTGGTGCGCAGCTGCTCCAGCTCCGGCG
>NZ_JAFRFW010000881.1:0-2527 GCF_017434145.1 Saccharopolyspora sp.
TCAGCCCGAGGCCCGCGCCGAACACGAACAGGAACGCGCACAGCAACCACACGGGCGTCTCGGCGGACAGGCTCGTCATGGCGACCATGCCGATGCCGGTGACGATCGTGCCGAGGATCGGGAACAGCGTGTAGCGTCCGGTCTTGGTGATCCGGCGGCCGGAGACGATGGAGGTGAGCATCAGCCTGGCCATCATCGGCAGCATCGCCATGCCGGAGACCGCGGCCGAAGTACCGGTGGACATCTGCAGGAAAGTCGGCAGGAAACCGAGCGCGGCGAACATGCTCAGCCTCAGTACCAGCCCGATCGCGGTGGCATTGATGAAAATCGGGTTCCGGAACAGCGACAGCGGGATGATCGGGTCCGTCGCGCGCGACTCCGCGAACACGAACAGCCCCGCGGCCGCGACCAGCCCGGCGCCCCACATCCAGGTTTCCGGCGCGCTCCAGCCGTGCGCGGCGTCGCCGCCGAAGTCGGTGAAGAAGATCAGGCTCGTTGTCGCCGCCGCCAGCAGCACCACACCGGGAATGTCCAACGGCTGCGTGGCTCGCTTGTTGGGCAGCGTCAACGCGAAGTAGGTGATCGCGAACGCGATTATGCCGACCGGGACGTTGATGTAGAACGCCCAGTGCCACGACAGGTGGTCGACGAAGAAGCCGCCGAGCAGCGGACCGCCCACGGCCGCGAGCCCGAAGATGCCGCCGAGCGGGCCGAGGTACTTGCCGCGTTCGCTGGCCGGGACGATGTCGGCGATGATCGCCTGCGACAGGATCATCAGCCCGCCGCCCCCGAGTCCCTGCGCGGCGCGGAACGTCACGAAGGTCCAGAAGTCACCGGCCAGGGCGCAGCCGATCGAGGCGAGCGTGAACAGCGCGATCGCGACCAGGAACAGCCGCCGCCTGCCGAGCACGTCGCCGAACTTGCCGTAGATCGGCATCACGATCGTGGTGGCCAGCAGGTAAGCGGTGGTGATCCACGCCTGGTGCTCGACCCCGCCCAGATCGCCGACGATGGTCGGCATCGCGGTCGACACGATGGTCTGGTCCAGGCTGGCCAGCAGCATCCCCGCGATCAGCGCGCTGAAGATGATCCACACCCGCCGCTGCGTGAGCAGCAGCTTCGGGCCGGAGTCGGGTTCGCTCATGTCATTCCTCCGGATTGGCCGAGCGCCCCCGCGAAGACCCCCCGCGCGGCCCCCAGCCGACGTTCCATGATCGTGCGCAACGGGTCGGAGTTCCCGGGGCAGAGGAACTCCCGCATGCAGGCGCCCCCGAGCGCGCTGACCACCTGCACGACGACTTCGGCTCGGAGGTCTCCCGCGGGCAGACCCGCACGGCGCTGCACCAGCTCGACGTCGGCCCGCTCGCGGGCGCGCAGCGACTCGAACAACCGGGACAGCAACCGGGGTTCCCGGTCGATCGCGGCGACCAGGTCGGCCACGTGTTCCGGGGTGAGTCCGATCTCCGTCCAGCGCGCGACGATCAGCGCGGCGTAGTCCTCCGGCAACCGCTCGGAGAGCCCGCTCGCGTTCGCCGCACTCTCGGCGGCGAACCGCTCCTCGAGCTCGTGCTGGTCCCACAGCGTCGTGAAGCCGAGCACTGCGTCCTCTTTGGACGCGAAGTAGTTGAAGAAGGTGCGCCGCGAGATGCCCGCCTCGTCGCAGATCTCGTCGACGGTGAAGCCGGGCAGGCCCTGCTCGGCGGTGCGCCGGCGCGCTGCGGTGGTCAGCCGCTGTGCCGTGCGCATCCGACGCTGGAAACCCGGGTTTGCACCATCAGCCACGGAGTGCATTCTTGCACTATGGCTTGCTGAGTGCAGAGGCCGGGGTCGATCGTCGCCCGGCGCGCTCGCGACCTGCTGCAGCAGCCCCTCGGGTGCACGGGACAAGAAAAGAGGGCCTTCGCGGGTGGTGCCTCGCGAAGGCCCTCTCGGCCGCTGGGCTGCGGCGGCGCGTTCGATCAGGGCAGGGTGAACAGGCTTTCCCTGGACTTTTCCGAACTCGCGCGGTCCTTCAGCACGAGCGGACTGCGCCCACCGGGCTTGCTGAGCTCGCGGACCGAAACCGCCAGCGCCGGATCGTTCTTCGGCGTGATCACCAGAGTTCCGCCGTCGCCCGGTTCGACCTTCCACTTCTGCAAGTCGTCGTGCTGCTCGCACGGACGCACCTGCACCGCCGAGTCCGGCTCGACGAGCTCGGTGGCCGCGCACTTGTTCGTCTTCGCGTTCTTGATGCTCACGTGGTCGCCACCGGCATCGGAGATGATCCACTTGTGGCTGGTGTACTCGGGCCGGTTCTTCAGCTGCGCACTGTCGATCTGCGGCCCGGTGTCGCCGTCCAGCACCCAGCGGGTGCCGTCGGCCGCGCTCGCGATCTGGCCGCGATGCACGATGTCGCCGGGGGCCGCTTCACCCTGGGCGAACGCGGGCGCGGCCGCGGCGAACCCGAGCGCCGCCAGCGCGCCGATGGCGCCGAGATGAGATCGGTGCTTGACTTTCCTCCGTCCGGATCGCCGGCTTGCGGGGTCGA
>NZ_JAFRFW010000882.1:0-2765 GCF_017434145.1 Saccharopolyspora sp.
CCGCGACCACCGCCACCGCGAACGCGGCGCCGAGGCAGCTCACGATCAGCCGGTCCGGCTTGCCGAACCGCATCCGGGAACCGGCGGCATTGCCTGCGAAGCCGCCGAGCCCGGCGGCGCCGCCGACCGCGCCGAGCAGCACCAGCTGCAAGAACGGGTCCTGCCGAGTGCCTTCCTTGATCACGAAGGCGGCGAACAAGGTGAGGAAGCCGGTCAGCAACCGGATGCCGCCGTTGCCCCACAGCGCGACGACCACGTGCCGCCCGAGCGGAGCCCGCCGCCGCTTACCGGCAGGTACTTCGCCGCGCGAGCTCTCCACCCGGTCCGAGATCCGCAGACCTGCGAAGATCCCGGCGACGGCCAGCGCGGCCATGAACCACAACGCCCCCTGCGAGCCCAGCAGCCAGGCGACTCCCGAGGCGATCGCGCCGACCACTCCGCCGGCGGCCATGCCGAAGGTCGTCAGCCGCGAATTCGCCGTGGTCAGGCTGATCGCGTCCGGCAGCACGCGCGGCGTCATGGCGGCCTTGAGCACGCCGAACGACTTCGACAGCACCATGCAGCCCAGCGCGGCCGGATACAGCGCCCAGCCGTCGAAGTTCAGCGCCATCACCGCCGCGAGCAGCACCCGCACGCCGAACGAGACGGCCAGCGCGGTGCGGCGGCCGTGCCGCAGCCGGTCCAGCGCGGGGCCGATGACGGGCGCGATCACCGCGAACGGAGCCATCGTGATCAGCAGGTACAGCGCCACCTTGTCCTTGCTCTCCGCGGTCGCGGCGGAGAAGAACAGGGTGTTCGCCAGCGCCACGGCCATCGCGGCGTCCACTGCGTAGTTGACCATCACCGCGTAGGTGAACCTGGCCAGGCCGGACTCGGCGGCGCCGTCTGCGTGCGCGGCGGAGAAGAACAGGCGCATCAGCCGCCGCGTCAGCTGGCGGCCGCGCCAGGCCGCCACCCGCGTGACGGTGATCTTCCGGGGCGGTGCGTCCGCCCCGGCGGACTCGTCGCGATCCTGCTGGTCCGCAGCGCCGGGATGGTCGTCCGGCAGCGGGGGCAACGTCCGCGAGTGCGGCTCGGCGCGGTATTCCGGGTCTTCCTGCCAGGGATAACGACGCTCCGTGCGCCCGGCCCGATCCGCTGTGCGCGACTGCTGCTCGGCGGACGAAGCTCGATCCTCCGGGCGCGAGGGCGGAGCCTGATCGCCTGCCCGTGAAACCCGTTGCCCGGCGGATGCCCGTCCGTCAGCGGAGACCCGGCCGCGCCTGCCGCGCCGCCCGGCACCCCACCCCGGTCGACCGCTCGCCGAGCCCTGTTGATCACCGCGCCTGAACCCCACGACTTCATCGTCCCCCAAACCGCCGCGCACAGCGCCGACCCGCGTGTCACTCCGGGACGAACCGGACGCGGTAGACGTGCGGCCAGAGCTTGCCGGTCAGCAGGAACTCGTCGGTGCCGGGCACCGACGCGATCCCGTTGAGCACGTCGGTGCCCGCGCGCTCCGGGCCCCGCAACAGCCCCGAAGCGTCCACAACCGCGGTGACCTGCCCGGATGCCGGGTCGATGCGCAGGATCTCGTCGCTGCCCCAGACGTTCGCGAACACCTGCCCGCCGACGCACTCCAGCTCGTTGAGCTCGTCGACCGGCTCCCCGCCGGAGCGCACGGTGACCGAGCCGAGCTCGGCGAAGCTCGCCGGGTCGCGGAACGTCAGCTGTGCGCCGCCGTCGCTCATCACCAGCCGCGAACCGTCCGCGCACAGCCCCCAGCCCTCGCCGGAATACCGCACCCGCCGCAGCTCACGCAGGCTCTGCCGGTCCCGCTCCAGCGCGACCCCTTCCTGCCAGGTGATCTGCCAGATACGGTCACCGGCGACGGTGATGCCTTCGCCGAAGAGCGCCGACGGGAGTCGTTCTTCCCGGAGCACGCGCCCGGTGTCCGGGTCCAACGCCCGCAGCGCCGACCGCCCGTGCTGCCCGGTGCCCTCGTAGAGGGTGCCATCGGACAGTTCCAGGCCCTGGGTGAACGAGGAGCGGTCGTGCGGGAGCACGCGAGTCACCATCGCTCGCAGGTGTGGCACGCTCGCCGCGTGCCCCAAGCCTTGATCGGACTGCTCGCGCTCGTGCTGGCCCTCGTGCTGCGCTGGTACGTGCGCCGTGCACGCGCCAACGCCCGCCAGCAACGTCAAGATCACACCGGCCAGGTTGCCGCGCAGCGCAGCGCGGCGGGGGAGAACTCCGGTTCGCACCCCGAAAGCCTGACACGGGCAGCGGGCACCCCGAGCGCGTACGGCACAATCGAGCATGTGACGCCTATGCCTGCTCCGACCACTGACCCGGATCCGCTCGGATTCCGCGGGGAGCCGAGCGGCGAGCCAGCGGCGGACCGGCTCGATCCGGCCCCGCTCGACCCGGCCCCGCTCGACCCGGCGCTGGCCGCGGCCGTGGACACCGCCCGCGCCGCCGCCGAAGAAGAGGCGGCACCGGCGCCCGGCCCGATCGGTTCGCCGGTGCTGCCGGTGGACGATGCCGAGGACGCGCCGGTCGGCGCGCACGTCGGCGTGGAGCCGGAGGGCGACGGCGTCGCCACGCACTACTTCGAGTCGAACTACCCGGGTTACGTGGGCTGGCGCTGGGCCGTGACGGTCGCGCTCGCCGCCCCGGACGAGCCGGTCACGGTCAGCGAGGTCGTGCTGCTGCCCGGGCAGGACGCGCTGACCGCTCCGGCCTGGGTGCCGTGGCACGACCGGGTCCGGCCCGGCGATCTGGGC
>NZ_JAFRFW010000883.1:0-3901 GCF_017434145.1 Saccharopolyspora sp.
CGACCGCAGGCGGCGCTCCGGGTGATCGGCGAGGCTCCGGCGGTTCCGGGCTCGCCGTAGCGGCGGGGTCGCAGCCGGGACCGAGGCAGCTTGTCCGCCGACACCTCTCCCACGCTGCTACTGGTGCACGGCGCGGCCTCCACCGCGCAGGTGTGGGGCCCGCTGCAACGCGAGCTCGCGCTGCTAGGCCACCGGACTCTCGCGGTGGACCTGCCGGGGCACGGCACCCGCGCGCACCATCCCGCCGGTTACCACCAGTCGCCGCAGGACCTGGAAGCGTTCGCGGCCGAGCCGTCCGCGCTGGCCGGGATCGGACTCACCGACTACACCGACGACCTGCTGGCGGTGGTGCGCAGGCTGGCCGAGCACGGCCCGGTGGTGCTGGCGGGTACGAGTGCGGGTGGAGTGCCGATCACCGCGGTCGCCGAGGCCGCTCCGGAGCTGGTCCACGGCCTGGTCTACCTGTCCGCGTGGTGCGCGGTGCGCTCGGCCACCGTCGGCGAGAACGCCACCTGGCCCGAGCACTCGGGCAACCCGTTCGACCAGATCCCGTGGCCGCAGGTGGGCGACCCGGAGCGGCTCGGCGTGGTCCGGCTCAACCTGCGCAGCGCCGATCCCGACTACTTGGCGAAGGCGCACGCGGCGATCATGGCCGAGGGTTCCGCGGACGAGTTCCGCGCGCTGCTGGGCACCATGGAACCGGACGTGAACTTCCTGCTCGGAACCCAGCGATGCCCTGCGACTCCGCAGCGGTGGGGCCGGGTGCCGCGGCACTACGTGCGGTTCACCGCGGACCGAGCGATCCTGCCCGCCGCGCAGGACCGGATGATCGCCGAGGCGGACGCGCTGGCGCCGCGGAACCCGTTCCGGGTGCACTCCGTCGACGCCGGGCACGTCGGTTACCACAGCCGTCCCCGCGAGCTCGCCGAACTGCTGGACGGGATCGTGGCGGGTTCCACCCGGCCCGCGGACCAGGCGGAACCCGGCGCGGATCACGACCAAGGACCGTCGCTGACGCCGCCGGTGACGGGGTCGAACAGGATGTAGCCGCGCTGGAAGTCCACCTGCGTGCCGCCCTCGACCTCGTGCGGATCGGAGGTCGGGTAGCCGAGGTATCCGGACTGCCGGTCCAGCTCGTCCCAGCGCGCCAGCACCGCGCCGGTCAGCCAGTGCGCACCGGCGTCCGGGTGCCAGTAGGCGACACCGGCTTGCTCGCCGGAGAACTCGTTGTAGCGGCCGACGCCGTCCGGCGCCGCCAGCTCGTCGGTGACCGGATAGCCCAGCGGCCCGGTCTCGGAGCCCTGCGCGATCCAGGCGTCGCGGATCGCGCCCTGCACCGAGTGCGTGCCGGTCCGCTCGGTCGAGTACACCGATGCGCCCGCGGCGTCCGGCCCGACGAACTGGTTCTGCTCGCCGAGCCCGTCCGGCGTGGCCTCGGTGGTCGTCGTCGGATACCCGAGGTAGCCGACCTCCCAGCCCTTCTCCGCCCAGAACGCCCGCACCGCGCCCCACACGCCCTGCGCGCCGGTGTCCGGGGTCCAGTAGATCGAGGCTTCTCCGCGGGTGCCGCCGGTGAACTGGTTGTAGCGGCCGACGCCGTCCGGCGCGATCAGCTCGTCGCTGGTGGCGGCCCCGAGCGACGCGTAGCCGCCCGCGGAGTCGTAGCGGGCGGCGATGTCGCCGTGGATCTCGGCGACCCCGGTCCGCTCGGTGTGGAACAGCCAGCCGTGCTGGAACTGCCGGTAGGTGACCGCACCGTCGCCCTGTTCGGAGTCCACCGGGTCGCCGAGCAGTTCCCGCAGCGCCGCGTCGTTCCAGTAGCGGTCTTCGATCGGCGTGAACTCCCGGGCCTGTGCGGGTGGTGCGGCGGTCGCGGGCGCCGCCAGTGCATCCGGGGTGGCCAGTGCGACCGGCGTAGCCGGTGCCAGCGGGAGGGCGGCCAACGGTAGAAGGGCGAGAGCGGTGCCCCAGCGTGTCGTGTTCAAGTCGGGTCCCCTTTTTTGTTGTCCGACACGGTCACCGCTCGCACGCACCGGCCACCGCACCGGTTTGCCGCCTTCCGGCAAATTCACCGGTTCGGCCGCACGGCCCGGTTCCGGGCGCTAGTCCCGCGCGTCGCCGTCCCGGTCGGAGCGCTGCACGCCCGCATTGCCGTCGATGTCCCCGTAGTCGTTGTCCGCGAGGGTCGGCAGCCGCGTCCACCCCTGCCGCGTCACCTGCCGCACGTCGAGGTCGTACTGGCCGACCGGGTGCAGGTAGCGGTTCACGAACACGTTCCCCCACGGCAACCGGGGCGGTCCGCCGGGCAGTTCGGCGGGCAGCTTGGTCTGCACCCACGTCCGCGAGGTCTGCACCCACGCGCCGGCCCACGGCAGGTTGCTGATGTTGTCCAGCCATTCCGACGGCAAGCCTTCGTCGGCGGTCAGCCGGACCTCGGGCGTCTCGGTGATGCCGTTGTGCACCGACACCTGGTTCACGCACGGCCACAGCGGCGCGGCGATGTGGTTGGCGAACACCGTGCGCCCGCGGGTGACCTCGGTGACGGGCCGGGATTCGGTGGCCTTCGGCTCGGCGACCGCGAGCCAGCTGTTCGCGCCGGTGATCCGGTCGACGGCCACCACCCTGGCGGCGTCCGGTCGAGCCTGCGGCACCGGCGCGGAAACCTGCTGCCATTCGCGCAGTGCCGAGCGCCGCAGGTCCGGCGTCAGTTCCGCGGAGCCGGTGACGGTGAAGCCGTCACCCGCGGCGTGCCCGAACTCGACGCGCAATTCCTGCCCCTCGAGCCCGCCAGCGACGGGCACGGTGATGTTCGTGCCCTCGCCTGCCAGCGGGTACCACGGGGTCACGAGCTTGCCGACGCTCGGCGTGGTGCCGTCCGGGCGCGCGTCGTGCCAGAGCGCGGTGGGCGAACCCCACGGGCTCGTCGGGATCGGAGGCTGGGCGCCGGAGCCCGCGAAATCGTCGTACACCTCGGCTTGCCCCACGGGAGCACCGAGCTGACGCTGCACCGGCAGCTGCACCCGCGCATCGGAAGCCAGCCCGCACCCGTCGCCGAAGGCGGTCTGCATCCCGCTGCGCGCCACCGTCCACCCCGGTGCCTGCGCGATCGGCGCGTACACGAACAGCGCGCCCATCAGCAGCACCGAGCCGAGCGAGGCGGTCACCAGCACGGCCCGGTCCGCGCTGATCCGCACGAGCTTGCCGGACCGGCGTCGCCAACGCGCCCACAACCACGTGCCCAGCGCGAGCGCCAGCCACGGCAGCGGGTTGTGCAGGAAGAGCGGGCCGATGTGCGGGAGTTGGTCGTCGGCGCCCGGGTTCACGTGGTTGCCGAACCGCTGTCCGGCGTCGGTGAACGGGATCCACCAGTTCTTCCCGGCGAAGCTCAGCGACACCGCGCCGATCAGCACCAGGACGCTGCCGATGCTGATCACCGCCCCGGCCCGCCGCGGCAGCGGGGATCGCAGCAGCACGGCCGCGAGCAGCACCGTCGGAGCGGCGGCGATGGAGTGGAAGTGGTTCACCCACTTCGTCGGGCTCAGCGCGATCAGGCCGAGCGCCATGGCGGTGGTGCCCGCGCTGGTGAGCACGAGCCGCCGGATCGGGTCACGCCCCATGCCGCCGCGCCCGCTGGCGACGGTGACCACGGCCAGCACGCCCAGCGCGAGCAGCACCGGCAGCCGCCGCGCCCAGCCCGCGGTGTTCAGCAGCGTGTTGTAGTGCTCGAACTCCTCGTACCAGGAGAACGACAGGTAGTACCACTTGTGCACGTCGGTGGCCTCGAGGACGTCGCCGAGCGTGGCGTCGGCGAAGCCCACGGGCACGATCACCGAGGCCGATGCCGCGGCCAGCAGCAGCACCCCGGCCCGCTCCGCCCAGCTCTGCTCGCGCAGCCAGCGCA
>NZ_JAFRFW010000884.1:0-4618 GCF_017434145.1 Saccharopolyspora sp.
CCCCGCTCAGCCGCAGCCGCCCGGACCCGTGCCGCACAGCGGCGCTCGCCAGCCGGGATGGCACGCCGCCGACACCCAGCCGATCCCGGCGGTGCTGCCCGAGCCGGGGCTGGACCAGGCCGCCGAGCGCGCCGACGAGCAGACCCAAGTGCTGCGCACGACCTCCTCCGGCGGCAAGAAGTCGCTGCTGCGCGCGAGCGGCTCGATGGCCGTCGCGACGCTGATCAGCCGGATCACCGGCTTCGGCTGGAAGCTGCTGCTAGCGCTGGTGATCGGGTTCGGGGTGAAGAACGACTCGTTCACCGTCGCCAACAACCTGCCCAACAGCGTCTTCGAGTTCCTCATCGGCGGCGTGCTGACCAGCGTGATCGTGCCGGTGCTGGTGCGGGCGCAGAAGTCGGACTCCGACGGCGGTGAGGCCTACATCCAGCGGCTGCTGACGATGTCGGTCGCGCTGCTGGTGGTCGGCACCGTGGTCGCCGTCGTGGCCGCACCCGGCTTGGTGTGGCTCTACGTGCGCGACGGGGGCAAGGCCAGCCCGGAACTGGCCACCGCGCTCGCCTACCTGCTGCTGCCGCAGATCCTCTTCTACGGGATCAGCGCGCTGGTGAGCGCGATCCTGCAGGCGAAGCAGATCTTCAGCCCACCGGCGTGGGCACCGGTCGTGAACAACCTCGTGGTGATCACCACGATCTTCGTGTTCTGGGCGATCCCCGGCGAACTCACGATCAACCCGGTGCGGATGACCAACGTGCACCTGCTGGTGCTGGGGATCGGCGTGACCCTCGGCGTGGCGGCGCAGGCGTTCATCCAGGTGCCCGCGCTTCGCCGCACCGGTTTCCGGTTCCGCTGGCGCTGGGGCTGGGACTCGCGGCTCAACGAGTTCGGCGGGCTGGCGCTGTGGATGCTGGCCTACGTGGGGATCAGCCAGGTCGGGCTCATGGTGATGAGCGGCGTCGGCACCCGCGCCGTCGTGTGGTCGATGTACAACTACGTGTGGATGCTGCTGCAGCTGCCCTACGGCGTCATCGGCTTCTCCGTGATGACCGCCATCCTGCCGCGGATGAGCGCGGCGGCAGCCGACCACGACTACCCGCGCCTGGTCTCGGATCTCTCGCTGGGCAACCGGCTGTCCACCGTCGCGCTGCTGCCGATCAGCGGGATCATGAGCGCCATCGGCTTGCCGCTGGCGCTGGCGCTGTTCTCGATTGGCAAGAGCAGCGGGGACGCCGACCAGATCGGCATCGCGCTGGCGGTCTCGGCGTTCGGCGTGCTGCCGTACGCGCTCACCATGCTGCAGATGCGGGTGTTCTACGCGCTCAAGGACGCCCGCACGCCCACCTTGATCATGGTGGTGATGACCGTCGTCAAGGTCGTGCTCACCTTGCTGTGCGGTGCGATCGAAGACCCGCAGATGGTGCTGTACGCGCTGGTGTTCATCAACTCGTTCGGCTTCGTCGTCGGCTGGCTGGTGGGCGAGGTGTGGCTGCGGCACCGGCTCGGCCCGCTCGACGGACGGCGGTTCGCCGCCACCCTCGGCAAGACCTTCGCGGCTTCGGTGCTGGGCGCGCTGGTTACCTGGCTGGTCGTGCTCGGCGTCGACGGCGTGGTCCCCGGAGCGGCGGGCGCCGGTACCGGCTGGCTGCAACTCCTGCTCGGGTCGGTGCTCGGGTTCGCGGCCACCTTCGGGCTGATGACGCTGTTCCGGGTGAGCGAGATCGAACCAGCCGTCGCCCGGGTCACCGCGATGGTCCGCCGCGGCTGATGTCCGCGGATCGGTGCTCCAGCGGCCCGTTGCGCTGCCGCACTGCTCCGGCTGCGGGAACCGCGGCGTGCGATCGGGCGGCGCACCGATCTGCTGCGTCGTAGTTGCCGTGAGCGTCACGTACCCTCGATCCGGAAGTCTTCTCCCGTGGGGAGGGGGTGGCCAGTGCCCCCCGGCTGGAGCGGGAGGAGCGGGAGAGGGAAGGTGAGCAGCAAACCGACCAGGCAAGCAATGCCGGAACACGACGCGGTCGAGGGCTCGGCGGAGAACGCGGAGCAAGCGCTGACCCCCGGAGCGGTGCTCGACCACGGCCGATACCGCCTGCTGGCGAAGGTCGGCTCGGACCCGCGGTGCGACGCGGAGCTATGGCGGGCCAAGGACGGTGTGCTCGGGCGCGACGTCGCGCTGACGATCCTGACCGGGGACCGCTCGGACTCGCAGTCGGCGTCCAGCGCGCGGCGCACGCTGGAGCGGGCGATGCACGCCAGCACCTTCAACCACGTCGGCGTCGCGCGAGTGCTGGACGTCGTCACGCCGGCGCCCGGTGATCCGGACGGCGTGCTCGGTGTGGTCATCGCCGAATGGACGCACGGCACCGACCTGCTGGACCTGGTCTCCGAGGGACCGCTGCCGCCCGGCACGGCCGCGCGGCTGCTGCAACCGCTGGCCGCCGCCGTCGAGGCGGCGCACCACGCAGGTCTGGTCCTCGGTGCGGATCATCCGCAGCGCATCCGGGTGACGCCGGAGGGCGAGGTCCGGATGGCGTTCCCCGGCCCGCTTTCAGCGGCCAGTTCCACCGACGACGTGCGCGGGCTGGGTGCCGCGCTGTACCTGCTGCTGACCGGCCGATGGGCGCTGGACGGGGCTCCGGAGGGCCTTGCGCTGGCCCCGACCGGCCCGGACGGCACCATCGTCGCGCCGCGCACGCTGCGCCCGACCGTGCCGCTGGAGCTGTCCACGGTCGCGCTGCGCGCGCTCGGCAGCCAGGACGGCAACGGCACCACCGGCGGCGTCCGCACGGGCGCCGCGGTGCTCCGGGTGCTGGAGCAGCACGCCACGTTCGACGGCCCGACCTCGGTGGTGCAGCAGCCGCCGACCGGCGGCGACACCCACGAGGTGTGGAGCACCCAGGACCCGAAGCCGGACAAGGTCAAGCGCAAGAAGCTCGCGATCAGCGTGGGCGCGCTGGCGGTGGCCACCCTGCTGGTCATCGGCTGGATCGCGGCCAACCTGATCGGCATCTTCGCGGGCGGCGACCAGGCCGAAGGCCCCTCGAAGACGCTGGGGGAGCCGGACCAGCAGGCCCGTCCGGTACCGGTGCAGGTCACCGGCGGCACGCCGATCATCAAGGAGCAGACGCCGGACAGCCCGGACAAGATCCCGAACCTCTACGACGGCGATCCGTCGACCTCGTGGGCCACCGACTCCTACAACGACCAGTTCGGCAGCGGGTTCAAGTCGGGCACCGGGACGCTGCTGACGCTGCAGCGGCCGACGAGCGTGCGCGAAGTCGTGATCGATTCGCCCAGCGCGGGCACCGTGGTGGAGGTCCGCGCGGCGAACGGGCCGAACCCGAACGTGGACGCCAGTCCGCTGCTCGGCCAGCAGACGCTCAACGCGGGCCAGACGACGATCCCGATCGCCCAGGGCCAGCCGACGCAGAACCTGATCGTGTGGGTCAAGCAGCTCGCCCCGTCCGGCGGCAAGTACCAGTCCCGGATCAACGAGATCACGGTGCAGGGCACCGCGTCCTGACCGGCCGCGGTCACCGGTGCGCAGCGGGCGTACCGGTGGCCGAGATCACGGTCAGTAGAGTGCTGATCCGTGTCTGCCCCCGCCAGATCGGACGCCGACCTCATCGCGGCGCACACCAGTGGCGATCCGGATGCGTTCGCCGAACTCTTCCGCCGGCACCGCGACCGGTTGTGGGCGGTCGCGCTGCGCACCATGCGCGACCAGGAGGACGCGGCGGACGCGTTGCAGGACGCGATGATCTCAGCGTTCCGCAACGCCGCATCGTTCCGCGCGGAATCCCAGGTCACCACGTGGTTGCACCGGATCGTGGTGAACGCCTGCCTGGACCGGATCCGGCGCAGGCAAGCCCGGCCGACGGTGCCCTTACCGGAGGCCGGGCCCGCTGAACCGGCGGCTCCGCGGGACGCGATCGCGGAGCAGGACACCCGGATGGCCGTGCAGGACGCGCTGGGCGAGCTGCCGGAGGAGCAACGCGCGGCGATCGTGCTCGTTGACGTCGAGGGCCGTTCGGTGACCGAAGCGGCCGCCATGCTCGGCGTCGCCGAAGGCACCGTGAAGAGCCGGTGCGCCCGCGGGCGAGTCCGGTTGGCGAAACTTCTGGGGCACCTCCGGAACCCGAGTGCGGATGCGAACGTCCCAGATGACGCCAGCGACAAGCGTCGACGGGAGGGACGATGAGCGGCGAACAACGGCGCCCGGACGCGCCGCGGAGCGGCCCTCCGTGGTCTCCCGAGCTGGTGGCCGAGCTGCACGCGGGGATGCTGGATCAGGCCACGGTCGACGAGCTGCTGCCGCGCATCGAGGCCGACCCGGAAGCCCGCGAGCTGCTCGCCGCGCTGGAAGCGACCACGTCCGATCTCGCGGCGCTGCCCGACGTGACCATGCCCGGCGATGTTGCTGCCCGGCTGGACACCGCCCTCGACGAGGAGATCCGGACCAGGACCGCCCAGCAGGGTGCACCGCAGCCGCCGACCGCGGACGGAGCCGCTCCGGATCCGCACGGCGGACAGGTCGTGGACTTCGCCGCCGCCCGCAGCCGCCGGCGCAGGCAAGCCCGGCCGACGGTGCCCTTACCGGAGGCCGGGCCCGCTGAACCGG
>NZ_JAFRFW010000885.1:0-3257 GCF_017434145.1 Saccharopolyspora sp.
CAGCGGCTGCGGGAGCGGGTCGTCGGCCAGGACGCGGCGGTGCGGTCGGTGGCCGAGGCGGTGCGCCGCGCCCGCGCGGGACTGGCCGACCCGGAGCGGCCGATCGGGAGCTTCCTGTTCCTGGGCCCGACCGGGGTGGGCAAGACCGAGTTGGCGCGGGCGCTGGCGCGGGCGTTGTTCGGCGATGCCGAGCGGATGGTGCGGTTCGACATGGGGGAGTTCCAGGACAAGCACACCGTCTCGCGGCTGATCGGCGCGCCGCCCGGTTATGTCGGCTACGGCGAGGCGGGGCAGTTGACCGAGCGGGTGCGGCGCCAGCCGTATTCGGTGGTGCTGCTCGACGAGGTGGAAAAGGCCCATCCGGACGTGTTCAACACGTTGCTGCAGGTGCTGGATGCGGGCCGGTTGACCGATTCGCAGGGCCGCGCGGTGGATTTCCGGCACACCGTGCTCATCATGACCTCGAACCTGGGTTCCGAGCGGGTGCTCGACGCGGGCGGGGACGCCGCGGAGGTCGCTGCTGCGTTGCAGGAGGAGTTGCGCGGGTTCTTCCGCCCGGAGTTCCTCAACCGGGTCGACGAGGTGACGGTGTTCCGCGGGCTGGGCGAGGCGGAGTTGTCCGAGATCGCCTCGTTGCTGCTGGAGCGCACTTCGGCGCAGCTGGCCGCGCAAGGGGTGCGGCTGGAGGTGAGCCCGTCGGCGGTGTCGTGGCTGTGCGAGCGCGGTTCGGCGCGGGAGTTCGGGGCGCGGCCGCTGCGGCGGGTGATCCAGCGCGAACTCGACACCCGGCTGGCCTCGCTGCTGCTGGAGGGCTCGCTCTCGGAGGGCAGCGAGGTGCTGGTGGAGGTCCTCGGCGGCGAGTTGTCGCTGCACGTGTCCTCGGCGCGGGACGGCGCGGCCGGCGGCCGCCACGCCGCACCTGCGCAGCGCACCCCGGGGTGACCGCCTGAACGGGTGAGAGGGGTGCTGCAACCCCTTGCAACCCTTCCTTCGCGACCGTCCGCGGCCGGACAGTGGTTCGCGTCACGCCGTGCGGTTCGAGGAGGAACGCGGTGGCCGACGCGGTCGCAGGCATCGTCGCCAACCCGCTGTCCGGGCGGGATGTTCGCCGGTTGGTGGCGCGCGCGTCGGTGTTCCCGACCGCGGAGAAGGCGAACATGGTGCAGCGGTTGCTCTCGGCGCTGCATTCGGCCGGGGTGGATCGTGCGCTGGTTTCGACCGATCTCGGCGGTATTTCCGCTGAGGTGCTGCGCGCGGGGCGCCGGTTGCGGCCGGGCCGGGACGCGCCGTGGCCGGATGTGCGGTTCTGCGAGCAGGATCGGCTCACCGAGACCGCCGCGGACACCGTCACCGCCGTGCGGGCGATGGTCGAGGCCGGTGCCGGGGTCGTGATCTGCCTGGGCGGGGACGGTACGGCGCGGGTCGCCGCCGGGGCGTGCGGGCAGGTTCCGCTGCTGGCGTTGTCGACCGGCACCAACAACGTGTTCCCGCAGTTGCGCGAGGCGACGGTCGCGGGCTTGGCGGCGGGACTGGTCGCCACCGGCGTGGTCGATGCCGAGGCGGTGACCCGAAGGGCGAGTGTGCTGCGGGTGCGGGCCGGGAACCGTTGTGAGCCTGCGCTGGTGGATGTGGCGGTCTCGCAGGCCGGGCGGGTGGGGGCTCGTGCGGTGTGGGATCCCGCGGAGCTTTCGGAGTTGTTCTGCACCTTCGCCGAACCGGACGCGGTGGGTCTGTCCAGTGTGGCCGGGTTGCTGGCGCCGAGCGCCCGCTCGGATCCGGACGGGGTGGCGTTGCGGCTGGATCCCGCGGCCGAGTGCGTGGTGCGGGCGCCGCTGGCGCCGGGCCTGGTGCGCGAGGTCGGCGTGGCCTCCTGCCGTCGGCTGGCCGAGGGCGAGACGGTGCCGATCACCGCCTCGCGCGGGGTGATCGCGGTGGACGGGGAACGGGAAGTGGAGTTCGGCCCGCACACCGCGCCGACGGTGACGTTGAGCGCGGACGGGCCGCGGTGCGTGGACGTGCGCGCGGTGCTGGCGCGCGCGTCGGCCGAGGGGTTGCTGCGCGGTGGCGCGGCCAAGGATTCCGGGACGCGCCCGGTCGCGGGCGCGCACGAGTTGTGAAGGAGATGCGGCGATGACCGACACCATGGCCGAACCCGCTCCGGACGCGTTGGACGAAGCGGGGCTGCTGCGGGCGTATCGCACGATGCGCACCATCCGCGCGTTCGAGGATCGGGTGCACGACGAGTTCGCGACCGGCGACATCCCGGGTTTCGTGCACCTCTACGCCGGTGAGGAGGCTTCGGCGACCGGGGTGTGCAGCCACCTCGACGACCGGGACTCGATCGCCAGCACGCACCGCGGGCACGGGCACTGCATCGCCAAGGGCGTGGACCCGAAGTCGATGATGGCCGAGATCTTCGGCCGCTCCACCGGCACGTGCAACGGCAAGGGCGGCTCGATGCACATCGCGGACCTGAGCAAGGGAATGCTCGGGGCCAACGGCATCGTCGGCGGCGGCCCGCCGCTGATCTGCGGCACCGCGCTGGCGGGCAAGCTGGCCGGCAACGGCGCGGTCAGCGTCGCGTTCTTCGGTGACGGCGCCAGCAACCAGGGCACCACGCTGGAGGCGATGAACCTCGCGTCGGTGTGGAACCTGCCCGCGCTGTTCGTGGCCGAGAACAACGGCTACGCCGAGGCGACCGCCAGTGGCTGGTCGGTGTCCTCGGACAACATCGCCGATCGCGCCGCCGGGTTCGGGATGCCCGGGGTGATCGTGGACGGGTTCGACTTCTTCGCGGTGCACGAGGCCGCCGCCGAGGCCGTGGCGCGGGCGCGCGAGGGCGGCGGGCCGACGCTGCTGGAAGTGAAGTTCACCCGCTACTACGGGCACTTCGAAGGCGACGGGCAGGCGTACCGGGCCGGTGAGGTCGCCGAGGCGAAGAAGCACTCCGACTGCCTGCTGCGGTTCCGCGAGCACGTGCTCGGCCAGGCCCTGCTGGCCGGATCGGAACTTGACGCGGTGGATTCCGAGGTGGCGGCCCTGATCGAGGACTCGGTCACCGCGGCCCGCTCGGCGCCGAAACCGACCGCGGCGGAGCTGACCACCGACGTCTACGTCTCGTACTGAAGGAGGCCCGGGCATGGCACGCACGATCAACTACCGCGAAGCGATCAGCGAGGCGTTGCTGCAGGAGATGCGCCGCGACGAGCGGGTCGTGGTGATGGGCGAGGACAACGCAGGTGGCGCGGGCGCGCCGG
>NZ_JAFRFW010000886.1:0-3216 GCF_017434145.1 Saccharopolyspora sp.
CTTCCTCGGCGATGCCGGCCAGCTGCAGCAGCCGCCGGGCTTCCGGACCGCGGACCAGCTTGGCCGCTTCCTCGGGGACGGTGGGGCCGGCGCCGTAGGAGGGGCAGTCCTTGGCCAGCAGGCAGACGCCGCAGGCCGGTTTGCGCGAGTGGCACACGCGGCGGCCGTGGAAGATCACGTAGTGCGAGAGCATCGTCCATTCCTTGCGCGGAATGAGCTCGCCGACCGCGTGCTCGACCTTGACCGGGTCCTCCTCCGCGGTCCACTGCCAGCGCCGCACCAGCCGGCCGAAGTGCGTGTCCACCGTGATGCCGGGGACGTCGAAGGCGTTGCCGAGGATGACGTTGGCGGTCTTGCGGCCGATGCCCGGCAGCTTGACCAGGTCCTCCAGCCGCGCGGGCAGCTGCCCGTCGTGCCGTTCGACGAGCGCGGCACCCATGCCCATCAGCGAGTTCGCCTTGTTCCGGTAGAAGCCGGTGGAGCGGATCATCTCCTCCAGCTCGGCGCGCTCGGCTCCCGCGTAGTCGGCGGCCGTGCGGTAGCGCGCGAACAGCGCGGGCGTGACCTCGTTGACCCGCTTGTCGGTGCACTGGGCGGACAGCACGGTCGCCACCGCCAGTTCCAGCGGCGTCTCGAAGTCCAGCTCGCAGTGCGCCTCCGGATAGGCCTCGGCCAGCGCGCGCAGCATCCTGCGGGCGCGCCGGACCAGGCCGGTTCGCGTCTCCGCGGCCCGTGACCTGCGCCGGGCCGGTGCCTTGCGGGCGCCGTCCCGGCCGTTCGGCGACGTGGCACCGGACCCGGTCGGCTGCGCTGGGGAAGATCGACCCCGGCCCCGCGCTGCGGTGGCCGCCGCGTTCGAGCGGTCTTGAGCTGGCTCCGGCACTCCACCAGGGTACGGACCCGGTCGACACCCCGGTCCGGCCCCGAGCGGCGGTGACCCACCCCCGGTTGCACCTGGCTCGAAGGCATGAGCGAGGATTCGGAGCATCATGACTGCCTGGTTCGTTGTCGTCGTACCGCTAGTGATCATGTTCTTCACGCTGTTCATGGAGCGCGTGGAGGCGAGACTGCGGCACGTCGCGGTGCAGGAGAACGAGGTCGAAGAGCTGCTGGAGAACGCCCGGCCGGACGAGGTGCGGGCGCTGTTCCGGCAGGGAATTGGACGTGCGCTGGAGCTGTTCCAGCTACGCAGGGTGGGACGCGCAGGCAGACTGCGGACTCGCCGTTCCCGTGACCGGTCTTAGACTTGACGGGTAGTGATCGGCGGCAAGGCCGGTGACCGCAACGGGACGCGGGGCCGCGACGAACAAGCCGCCGCGTCTCAGCATGGAGGGACGAGGTGGACGAGACCCTATCCAGGGCCGGCATTTTCCAGGGAGTGGAACCGGCCGCTGCGGAGGCATTGACCCAGTCGCTGGAACCGTCGGAGTTCCCGCGCGGACACGTGATCTTCGCCGAGGGCGAGCCGGGTGATCGGCTCTACATCATTCAATCCGGCAAGGTGAAGCTCGGCCGCAAGTCGCCGGACGGGCGGGAGAACCTGCTGGCGATCATGGGGCCGTCGGACATGTTCGGCGAGCTGTCCATCTTCGACCCGGGTCCGCGGACTTCCACCGCCACGACGGTGACCGAGGTCCGCGCGCTGACGATGGACCGCGGCGCGCTGCGCCAGTGGATCGGCACCCGGCCCGAGATCGCCGAGCAGCTGCTGCGCGTCATCGCGCGCAGACTGCGCCGGACCAACGGCATGCTGGCCGACCTGATCTTCACCGACGTGCCGGGCCGGGTCGCCAAGGCGCTGCTGCAGCTCGCGCAGCGCTTCGGCAGCCAGGAAGCCGGGCTGCTGCGGGTCACGCACGACCTCACGCAGGAGGAGATCGCGCAGTACGTCGGGGCTTCGCGGGAGACCGTGAACAAGGCGCTGGCGGACTTCGCGCACCGCGGCTGGCTGCGGCTGGAGGGCAAGAGCGTGCTCATCCTCGATCCGGAACGGCTGGCGCGCCGCGCCCGCTGACCTCCGCGGCACAACGCGCGCCGCCTGACGGGTTCGCTGGTATTCGGACCCCTCAGTCGGCGCGCGTTTTCGTGTGCGCTGGTGGGCCGACGACATCTTCGTCCCGGAGTACGGTCGCCGACTGTACGGGGCAGGTTGCCTGACACCGGCTCGCAGGCGCGGTGTTGGGGCCGAACATGCGAAGAGACCGGGCGTCGCCCCCGACGCGACGCTCCGGTCTCTTCGCTGCGCGGCTCGTCCCCCGACCAACCACGCTTTCCCCGAACCTCCGAAGTGTCGGCCCCGAACCCGGCATCGGAGGTGGTCTGTGCTCTTGTGGCAGTTACCCGCCGTGCGGGCTCGTGCACCGGGCGCCTGCCCGGGCTCAACGATGGGCGTCGCCCAGCGCCGGTTTCAAGGCCCTTCACTCTCTAGGACGTTGCAGCGGCGCGAGACGTTGCACGGTCCCAGCAGATTTTTCGGCTTTTCCCGCTGTCCTGCTTGCACGAGTGTGCCCCGGGATTACGGGCGAGCACCGGGCACAACGTCCTGACCTCGGAGGGTGTGCGGGAGCACGGCGAAAATGACTGGTACTCACGTACCAGCATGACCAATAATGGTACGCATGTCCCACTCGGTGTCCCTGGCCGACTACCGCGCCGCGCTGAGCACGCCGCGCGCCACCGCTCCCGTGTTGACGTCCCTGCTGGGACGGCTGCCCATCGCGATGATCGGGCTGGCGCTGATGCTGTACGTGCAGCGCGAGACCGGCAGCTTCGCGGCCGCAGGACTCGTTTCGGCGGGCGAGCTGATCGGCGTCGCCTGCGGTTCGGTGGTGCAGAGCCGGATCATCGACCGGATCGGCCCGAGCCGCCCGATGGCGGTGATGTCGCTGGTGCTGGCGTTGCTGGTCAGCGCGGAGATCGCGGCGATCGAGCTGGGCGCTCCGGTGGCCGTGCTGACGACGCTTGGGTTCGCGCTCGGGCTCAGCCAGCCGACGGTGGCGCCGGCTTCGCGGGCGCTGTGGACGCGGTTGCTGCCCGCGGGCGCGGTGCGGGACGCCGCCTACTCGTACGAGGCGATCAGCATGGAGGTGTTCTTCATCCTCGGCCCGGGGCTGGCCGGAGTGCTGGTCGCGCTGCCGTGGCCGGGCACCGGGCTGGTCGCGGGCGCCGCGTGCATGATCATCGGCAGTCTCGGGTTCGCCGCGACCCCCGCGGCCC
>NZ_JAFRFW010000887.1:0-2861 GCF_017434145.1 Saccharopolyspora sp.
ACCCGGCGGCCGGGACGCCGCGCGCGGCGGTGGAAGCGGTGCGGGCGTTCTACCGGGACCTGGGATCGGCCCCGGGCACGGCGGTCGCCAGACTCGCACCGGGAGTGCTGCTGTCTCCGCAGGCCGAAGTCGCGCGCGCCTGGTCGGAAGCGACGACGGTCCGCCCGTTGCAGGTACGCGCGCTCGGCCCGAACGTGGTGCGCAGCGAGGTCGAAGTGGGTTATGCGGACGGAGCCAGGCTGGTGCTGCGGCATCGGATCACCGTCACCGGCGACCGCAGGCCGGTGATCGTGCGCGCGGAGCTGCTGTCGGCCCAGCACTTCCCCCGCTGACCACGGCACAACGCTGCGGCGGTACCGTTCTGCGGGATCACAACAATGCGGCAACGACGTCCGTCGGCTCGTGGCCGCCGCAGCGCCGCCCGGCCGCGCACCGGATTCGGATCGCGAGTCGATCAACGCTTCGGCAGTGCTCCCCGGTCGGCCGCACCACCCGCGGCGTGGACTGCGGAAACACTTCGGCCGACCGGAACGATTCGCAACACGGCGGGGTCGCGACACGCGCGGTGCAGATCGGGCAGTCGGATCTCGCGACTTCGGGCCTATGCCGCGAAGGCGTCGGCTAGGCTGCCGTACCGCGGCAAGGTCCGGCTTCCGGGCCGAAACCGGGCCGCGGAGCAAGGAACGTGTACATGTCGGAGGGCCGAACCGGTCCGCCAAATCCGCCGTTGCCCGGCGGGGCGCAGCCCATCCCGAGGGGTGCGGCGCGAGCCCGTGCGGGCATCGAGAGCAGTACGGGGAGACGTCGGTGAGCGACGAAGGTCGCCTGGTCGCCGGACGCTACCGAGTGCAGCGACGCATCGGCAGTGGCGCGATGGGCGTGGTGTGGGAGTGTGTGGATGAACGCCTGCACCGCACTGTCGCGGTCAAGCAGTTGTTGTTGCAGCCCGGACTGGACCCGGGTGAGGCCGAGGAAGCGCGGCAGCGGGCAATGCGGGAAGGCCGGATCGCGGCCCGCCTCCAGCACCAGCACGCGATCTCGGTCTACGACGTAGCCGAGGACGAGGGCCAGCCGGTGCTGGTCATGGAATACCTGCCGTCCACCAGCCTGGGCGCGATGATGTCCGAGCACGGTCCGCTGCCGCCGCGAGAGGTGGCTCGGATCGGTGCGCAGGTGGCGGCGGCGCTCGGCGCCGCGCACTCCGCAGGAGTGGTACACCGCGACATCAAGCCCGGCAACATCCTGCTCGGCGACAACGGCACGGTGAAGATCACCGACTTCGGCATCTCGCGCGCCCAGGGCGACGTGCAGGTGACCAAGACGGGAATGCTGGCGGGCACGCCCGCGTACCTGTCGCCGGACGTCGCGATGGGCCAGGAGCCGACCGGTGCGTCCGACGTGTTCTCGCTGGGCGCCACGCTCTACGCGGCGATCGAGGGCCGCCCGCCGTTCGGGCTCAACGAGAACACGCTGGCGTTGCTGCACGCGGTCGCCGCGGGCCGGATCGACCCGCCGCAGCAGTCCGGGGCCATGGGCGAACCGCTGATGGCGATGATGCAGGCCCGCGTCGAGGACCGGCCGGACATGGCCCAGGTGCGGGACATGCTGCAGACGGTCGCCGACGGCTACTCGGTGACCTCGGTGCCGACCTCGGCCGCGCCGATCCCGCCCGCGTTCGACCCGGAGTCGGGCAGCCAGCCGGACCTGCAGCCGACCAGCGTCGTCGGCACGAACCAGCAGGGCAACGGCACCACCGTCGCCTACTACGACGAGGACCCCTACAGCGCGCAGGAGCACCACCCGCGCACCTCCTACATGGGCTCGGACCCGCGCGGGGACGCAGCGCTGGACGTGCCGCCGAAGCGCAGCAAGCGCCCGGTGGTCATCTCCGGCATCGCGCTGGTCGCGGTCGCCGTGGTGGCGGTGCTGGTGACCTCGGCGTTCCTGGGCAGCAAGCCGCCGCCGGACCCGGCGGGCAACCAGCAGGACACCACGCAGGGGCCGCTGCCGCCTCCGCCGCCTGCACCGACCACGTCCGAGGAGACCTCGTCGTCCGCGGAGACCACCTCCGAGGAGAGCGAGACCAGCACGCCGACCTCCACGCAGGAGAGTTCGCAGCCGACCTCCACGCAGCAGCCGACCTCGTCGCAGCCGACCGAGACGAGCTCGCCGACCTCCGGCGGCGGCTCGTCGTCGCAGCCGACCACGGGTGGTTCGACCCAGACCGGATCGCCGCAGTCCGGTCAGGTCAGCGCCAACCAGCAGCCGTCGAGCTGACCCCGGTGCCGTGGCAGGCCGGGGTTCGCGTCCGGGACGCGAACCCCGGCCGCATTGCGTTCGGCGATCGCCGCACCAGTAACGTGAAGCCGTCGAGCAAGAACCGGTCTCGGGGGCCCGGTCCGTACCGAAGCAGACACCGCAGCACCAGGAGAGACCTGTGAGCGCCGAGGGCCGTTTGATCACGGGCCGCTACCGGCTGGAGAAGCAGATCGGCAGCGGCGCCATGGGAACCGTGTGGCGCGCGGTCGACGACCGGTTGCACCGCACGGTCGCCGTCAAGCAACTGCTGCTCCAACCCGGTTACACCGATGAGGAAACCGAGGAGGCGCGCCAGCGCGCGATGCGCGAGGGCCGGATCGCCGCCCGGTTGCAGCACCAGAACGCCATCGTGGTCTTCGACGTGGCCGAGGACGAGGGCCAGCCGGTGCTGGTCATGGAGTACCTGCCCTCGCAGAGCCTGGCCTCGGTGCTGTCCGAGCAGGGCGTGCTGCCGCCGCAGTCGGTGGCGCGGATCGGCTCGCAGGTGGCAGGCGCGCTGGCCGCCGCGCACATGGCCGGGATCGTGCACCGCGACCTCAAGC
>NZ_JAFRFW010000888.1:0-3296 GCF_017434145.1 Saccharopolyspora sp.
ACACCTCGTCGCCCAGCACGAGCTCCCCGCCGCGGACGCCGAACTCGAACTTCGTGTCAGCGAGGATGACCCCGCGCCCCTCCGCGTGCTCGGCCGCCCGCCGGTACACCCGCAGGGTGAGCTCGCGCAGCTGCTCGGCCCGCTCCCGGCCGACGGTCTCCGCCACGGCCTCGAAGCTGACGTTCTCGTCGTGCGCGCCGAGTTCCGCCTTGGTGGCCGGGGTGAAGATCGGTTCCGGCAGCGCCGAGGACTCCACCAGCCCGTCCGGCAGCGGGATCCCGCAGACCGCGCCGGTGCTGCGGTAATCGGCCAGGCCGGAGCCGGTGAGGTAGCCGCGCGCCACGCACTCCACCGGCAGCATCTCCAGCCTGCGCACCAGCAGCGCGCGGCCGCGCACCTCAGCCGGGATGCGCGGATCGTCGGCGGCGACGAGGTGGTTCGGCACCAGGTCGGCCAGCAGCTCGAACCAGAACACGCTCATCGCGGTCAGCACCCGGCCCTTGTCCGGGATCGGCGTGTCCAGCACGTGGTCGTAAGCCGAGATCCGGTCCGAAGCCACCATCAGCAGGTGCTCGTCGTCCACGGCGTGCAGCTGGCGAACCTTGCCCGCGGCGATCCGCGGGTAATCGGAGAGTGCGACCACGCCGGAATTCTCCCCCACCGCCCGCACGCGACCGCGCGCGGGCGAGGCGGTCAGCGCGAACGCGGCACCATGTGGGGCACGGCGATGCGAGGAGGACTCGGTGAGCTTTACCGACTGGCTGCGCGCCCGCAGCGAACCGGACTGGACCGCGGTGATCACGCACCCGTTCACCGACGCGCTGTTCGACGGTTCGCTGCCGGACCCGGCGATGCGGTCATACCTGGTGCAGGACTACCAGTTCGTGGACGACTTCCTGGCGCTGCTCGGCGCGGCGCTGGCCAAGGCCGACCGGTACACCTCGCGGCTGGCGATCGCGGGCAGCATCGGGGTCGTCACCAGCGAGGAGAACACCTACTTCGAGCGGTCCTTCGACGCGCTGGGGGTGTCCGCGGCGGACCGCGAGCAGCCGGTGCTGGACGAGGCGACCAAGGAGTTCCGCGCGCTCATGACCGACACCAACGCGCGCGGCGACTACGCCGAGGTGCTGACCGTGCTGGCGGTCGCGGAGTGGAGCTACCTGGCGTGGGCGCAGCGGGCGCCGGAGGCCGAACCCGCGGGCGGCACCGGTCCGGCGGGGAACTTCGTGCACGCCGAATGGGTCTCGCTGCACAACAACGACGGCTTCGCCGAGTGGGTCCGCTGGCTGCGCGCCGAACTCGACCGCGTCGGAGCCGAGCTGGACGAGCGCGATCAGGCGCGCTGCCTGCGGCTGTTCCAGCGCGCCACCCGGTGCGAACGGGACTTCTTCGACGCGCACTGGCCCGGCGGGGCATCGACCGGAACGAGCTGAGCGGCACCTGGCGAAGCCGTTGCACCCGGGCCCGACACGCCCGCGCGACGTCCCCTCGGCGCAGCTCCTCCGCGAGTGAACGGCCTGTTCAGCCGATCTATTCGGACGAGCGGTCCGTTCACTCCTGGAGGAATGCGGGGATCAGAGGATCGGGGAAGGGGTGTAGGCGGCCGCGTCGGGGTGGCGGGCGAGGACTTCGTCGACGGCCGCGACGACCGCGGTGACCTGGTCGGTGGCGGCGCCGGTGAACGAGAGCTCGTCCGCCAGCAGGTCCGCCAGCTCCGGCTTGTCCAGCGGCAGCCGTTCGTCCGCGGCGAGCCGGTCCAGCAGGTCGTTGCGCTCGATGCCCTGCTCGCGCATCGCCAGCGCCACCGCCACCGCGTTCTCCTTGATCGCCTCGTGCGCGGTCTCCCGGCCGACCCCGGCGCGCACCGCGGCCATCAGCACCTTCGTGGTGGCCAGGAACGGCAGGTAGCGGTCCAGCTCGCGAGCGATCACCGCCGGGTAGGCGCCGAACTCGTCGAGCACCGTCAGGAACGTCTCCAGCAGCCCGTCCAACGCGAAGAACGCGTCCGGCAGCGCGACCCGGCGCACCACCGAGCAGGACACGTCGCCCTCGTTCCACTGGTCCCCGGCCAGCTCCCCGGACATCGACGTGTAGCCGCGCAGCACCACGGCGAGCCCGTTCACGCGCTCGCAGGAGCGGGTGTTCATCTTGTGCGGCATCGCGCTGGAACCGACCTGGCCGGGCTGGAACCCCTCGGTGACCAGCTCGTTCCCGGCCATCAGCCGGATCGTCTTGGCCACCGACGACGGCGCGGCCGCCAGCTGCGACAGCGCCGTGACCACCTCGAAGTCCAGCGAGCGCGGGTAGACCTGGCCGACGCTGGTCAGCACCCGGGCGAAACCGAGGTGATCGGCCACGCGGCGCTCCAGGTCGGCGAGCTTCTCGGCGTCGCCGAGCAGGTCCAGCATGTCCTGCGAGGTGCCGACCGGCCCCTTGATCCCGCGCAGCGGGTAGCGCGCCAGCAGGTCCTCGACCCGGCCGAACGCGACCAGCAGCTCGTCCGCGGCGCTCGCGAAGCGCTTGCCGAGCGTGGTGGCCTGCGCGGCGACGTTGTGCGAACGCCCGGCCATCACCAGCTCACCGTGCTCGGCGGCCAGCTTCGCCAGCCGCGCCAGCACCGCGGCGGTGCGGTCCCGGACGTGCTCCAGGCTGCGGCGCACCTGCAGCTGCTCGACGTTCTCGGTGAGATCGCGCGAGGTCATGCCCTTGTGCACGTGCTCGTGCCCGGCCAGCGCGTTGAACTCCTCGATGCGCGCCTTCACGTCGTGCCTGGTCTGGCGCTCGCGGGCGGCGATGGAGTCCAGGTCGACCTGCTCGATGACGCGCTCGTAGTCGGCGACCGCGCCCGCGGGCACCTCGACGCCGAGGTCGGCCTGCGCGCGCAGCACCGCCAGCCACAGTTGCCGCTCCAGCACGACCTTGTGCTGCGGGGACCACAGCTCGACCAGCTCCGGCGAGGCGTAGCGGGCGGCGAGCACGTTCGGGAGGTGGGGCTTGACCGTCACGGCGGGCAACGATACTTGCATGGGGGCGGTCACCCGTCTTCGACGTCCTCGGGAAATCGGTCGCCGCGGGACTCGGCGGCCGACTAGTTTCGGGTCTGTATGAGTCCGGATCCGCGTAGCCCCTCCCGCTTCCTGTGGTCGTTGCTGCGCGCGCGGCCGGGCCTGCTGGTGTTCGCGCCGATCACCGGCTCGCTGTGGCTGCTGCCGCCCGCAGTGCTGACGCTGGTGCTCGGCCGGGCGCTGGACACCGGCATCGGCGGCGGGGACTTCTCCGCGCTGTTCGGCTGGATC
>NZ_JAFRFW010000889.1:0-2315 GCF_017434145.1 Saccharopolyspora sp.
GCGCAGCGACTCCGGGTCGGCGCGGGGGCGGCGCACCGGCCAGACGCGCTCGGCGAAGAACTCCTCGGGCCAGTCGAACGCCTCGGCCTGCACGTCCTGCGGCAGCGCGAGGGTGACCGCGCCGGTCTCGGCCGGGTCGGTGAGCACCCGAATCGCCTCCAGCGCGGACGGGATCAGCGCCTCGGGCCGCCAGATCCGGTCGAAGTAGCGCGAGACCGGGCGCAGCGCGTCGTTCACCGACACGTCGCGGGCGTGCGGCACTTCGAGCTGCTGCAGCACCGGATCGGCCGGGCGGGTCGCGAACACGTCGCCGGGCAGCAGCAGCACCGGAAGGTGGTTGATCGAAGCCAGCGCCGCTCCGGTGACCAGGTTCGTCGCGCCCGGGCCGATCGAGGTGGTGCACGCGTAGGCCGACATCCGCCCGCTCTGGCGCGCGTAGCCGACCGCGGCGTGCACCATCGCCTGCTCGTTGCGGCCTTGGACGTAAGGCAGCTCCCGATCCTCCAGCAGCGCCTGGCCGACCCCGGCCACGTTGCCGTGCCCGAAGATTCCCCAGCATCCGGCGATCAACCGGGTCCGCACGCCATCGCGCTCGGAGTGCTGCTGCGTCAGGAACCGCACCAGCGCCTGCCCGACGGTGAGCCGTCGCGTGCTCATCACCGCTCTCCTTCCGGAGCCGCGTACAGCGGCAGCCGCGCGTCCACCGGCAGCTGCGCCCAGGTGTCGCGCACCCACGCGTGCGCGGGGTCGTCGCAGATCAGCCACGCCCGGTCCGGCGACGGACCGGCCATGACGTTGAGGTAGTACATGTCGTAGCCGGGCACCGCCATCGACGGGCCGTGCCAGCCGTCCGGGATCAGCACCACGTCACCGCCGCGCACCTCGGCGAGCACGTCGGTCTCGCTGTGCGGCCCGGACGGGTAGACGCGCTGGTAGCCCATCGCGTCCGAGCCGCCGTCGAGCTCGAAGTAGTAGATCTCCTCCAGCGCGGACTCGCCGTCGCGTTCGGTGTCGTGCTTGTGCGGCGGGAACGACGACCAGTTGCCCGCGGGGGTGAGCACCTCGACCGCGATCAGCCGGTCCGCCTCGAACACGTGCGCCGCGCCGAAGTTGTTGACCTGCCTGCTGGATTGCCCGGCGCCGCGCAGCTCCACCGGAACCTCCGAGGCCGGGCCGTAACGCGCGGGCAGCCGCCGCTCGCAGCGGGCACCGGTCAGCGCGAATTTTCCGCCCGTTGCGGACGAAATCCGCACCTGCGCGTCGCGGGGCGCGTAGGCGAAATCGGTGACTCCGCGGAAGACGCTCTGCCTGCCGTGCAGCTCGAACGCTTCGCCGTCGCAGTGCACCGTGCAGCTGCCGGACAGCGGCAGCACGATCCACTCGCTTTCGCCGGTGCCGAACTCGTGCTGCTCGCCCGCGGCGAGGTCGAGCACGCGCAGCGACGAATAGCCCCACCCGGCCGACGCGGGGTCGACGTGCACCGCGTAGTCGCCGCGCGCGGCCGAGCCCGCGGGGAGGTAGAAGCTCTTGTCCGCCAAGACCCGCTCCAATCCTGTCTTGCGCCGAAGTCGTTGTGGATTCCCGTTCACAGCAAGCCGACCGCGGTGTCCACAGCGGACGCCACGTCGCCGTCCGGCGGGTACAGCAGGCTGCGCCCCACCACCAGGCCGTGCACGTTCGGCAGCCGCAGCGCCTTGTGCCAGCGCTCGAACGTCGCGTCCTGGTCGGCGGCGACCTCGCCGCCGAGCAGCACCGTGGGCAGCGTCGTGGACTCCATCACCGGCCCGATCCGGTCGATGTCGTCGATCACCGGCACCTTCAACCAGGTGTAGGCCGAGGTGCCGCCCAGCCCGGAGGCGATCGAGATCGAGCGGGTCACCGCTTCCGCGGACAGGTCGTTGCGCACCTTGCCGCCTTCCCGCCGGGACAGGAACGGCTCGACCATCGCCATCAGCCCGCGCTCGGCGAGCTCGTTGACCGCCTGCGCGGCCCCGGTCATCGTCGCCAGCGAACCCGCGTCGGCGTAGTCCAGGCGCAGCAGCAACTTGCCGCCGTCGAAGCGCAGCCGCTCGATGTCCTGGGCCCGGTGGCCGGTGAACCGGTCGTCCAGCTCGAACGACGCGCCTGCCAGGCCGCCGCGGTTCATCGAACCGATCGCGACCTTGTTCTCCAGCGCACCCAGCAGCAGCAGGTCGTCGAGCACGTCCGAGGTGCCCAGCACGCCGTCCACTCCGGGCCGCTGCAGCGCCACGCACAGCCGTTCCAGCAGGTCCAGCCGGTTCGCCATCGCCAGCGCGTCGTCGCCTGCGCCGAGC
>NZ_JAFRFW010000890.1:0-2945 GCF_017434145.1 Saccharopolyspora sp.
ACGCTCCGGATCCGCGGGAGCACATGCCAGGCGGGGGTCGGCGGTGATCAATCCCGGTGGGATTCCGCAGATCCCCGGCAACATGGACACCCTCGCCGCCCACGCGGCCGGATTACGGACTGCTGGCACGGGTTTCGCCGACACCGGCGCCGACGTGCACGCGGGCTGGCAAGCGCTCGCGCCCGCCTACCTGGCCCCGGAATCCGAGCAGCTGTTGCAGGCGACTCGTCCGGTCACCGAGACCGCGGGCAACGTCGGTCGCGATGTGGAGCAGGTGGCGGGCGCGTTGCAGCGCTACGCCGACGAAGTCCGCCCCATTCAACAACGCCTCCGCGACCTCAAGGCCCAAGCCGAACAGCTCGTCGCCGACATTCACTCCTACGAAAACCAGAAACCGTCGACCTCGGAGATGGCCGCCTCGGCCAAGACCGGCATCGTGCCGGACAAGGACTGGACCGACGATGGCGACCTCACCGACCGCGACGCCCAGTTGATGTCCGCGGTCAACCAAGCCATCGCCGATTGGATGGCCGCGCAACGCCGCTGCGCGAATGCCATCACCGGGTTGTACGGCGGCACCCACTACACCGCCGACAACACCGACGGACAACACACCCGCGGCGAATACGGCTACAGCGCCGACCAACTCACCGCCGCCGCCAGCAGCGACCACGGCCTGCCCTGGGGCCACACCGAAGACACCAGCACCCGCCTGGCCGACGCGGGGCATCTCATCCTCGATGCAGCCGGAATGTTCCCACTGATCGGCGAAGTCGCCGACGGCGCCAACGCCGCCTGGTACGCGGGTGAAGGTGACTGCACCAGTGCTGGCCTCTCCGCCGCCGGCATGATCCCCTTCGCCGGCTGGGCCGCCACCGCCAGCAAGTTCGCCGGCAAGGGAGTCAAAGCCGCCACTGAAGGCGGTGAGGAAGCGGCCGAAACCACCGCCAAAAACCTCGACGAAACTGACGGCCCTGTGGTGTTTCGTGGACGAACGAACTGGACCGCGGAAGAGCATGAGCAGCTGCGGCGCTATGTGGAAGCCAGCGAGCAAGCTCGCCAAAATGGGCACCTGGCCGAGACCGGCCGGGTCTCCACGCAGGGCGAATTGCGACGCGAGGCCAACCGGGCGGCGATGGCAGAACGCCTGCGTGCGAAAAACGCTGGTGAGCCGTACCAGGGCCAGGTGGGGCATGTGCCGGACACGACCTGGACCGGTCGCCCGGACGGGTACGAGTGGCATGATCAGACGAGCCGGGTCAACGCCTCGTTAGGCTCGCAGGCCCGACAATACCCGGAAGGACACCGGCCGAGTGAATTCCAATTAGGGGAACCACGTGATTAGCATTGAAGCGTCTGCGACAATGGAGCAATGTCGATGAATCCGCCAGAAAACGAGTTGCCTGCCGACTGGGCCGAGCTGATCGGCTACTCAGCGACGCTGCGCAGCCGCCTGGCCGAGGTCGACCCGCAGCTGAGCCCGATGACCATGCCACGAGTCGCGGCCAGCGAGGAACAGCTCACCGAGGCCGAACAACGGGTGGGCACACAGCTCGATGAACACCACCGCGCCCTGCTCCGGCACGGCAACGGATGGCCCCTATTTTTCACCTACACCGACCTGCTCAGCACCGATGAACTCGGAGCAGGACCGCTATGGCAGAAGGCGCAAGAACTGCTCGACCTCTTCTTCGCCGAAGCACCGACGCCCGCAGATTTTCCCGCCCGCGAAGCACTACTCCCGGTCGCCGTCGGCGAAGACGTCACCGACGTATTCGCACTCTGGACCACCGGCCCACAGACACATCACGGCCACCCCATCCTGTGGCTCGCAGGAGAAGAAGTCGACCGCTGGCCCAACATGCGTGAATGGCTACTCTCCATCAACCAATACCTCCAGAACGACTTGGTCAAGCTCGCGCGCTGAACGTGGCGACCACTGGGTCTCGTTCCCAGCGCGAGAGTTGGGTGGGTCGGCTCAGTGACCGTGTTGCCGTCGGGCTAGCGTCGTACTGCCCTGGCCGAACTACGACCTAGCTTGGCCCCAACGGCGGCTTTCCACTTGCTGACACGGTCAGCTAGGATCTTGCCCACGTCTGCCGCGGCAGACGCCGTACTCAGCACCAGTGGCACAGTCTTCGATGACGCCACCACGATCCAGCACCACTCTGGATATGGATGGCCGTGCTGACACCTCATAAGCGTCCGACGCGAGCACCTCGGTTCCGATACCTCTCCCCACAGGCTCTCGAACGCGGATGCGCTGCGAAAACGGCAACCTGTGGTCAACTTCCCGCGAGACATTGATCGCTAGCACAGAGGCGCTCGCAACGACCTTCATTTTCGCTGGTCAAACAGGGGCCACGACAACAGCGGTCGGAACGACCGCTCTGGGCCGTCAAGGTGGCCACGAGAACGGCAACCTCATGGGTGAGGGCGTGCTCGACGTCGGAACGACCGCTCTGGGCCGTCAAGGTGGCCACAACCGCGATCACCGATCGCCAACGCCTAGGACAACTGGATCAGCGGCCGGACGACGCGCTGGCTGGTCGAGGTGGCCGCGGGCACCTCTTCCTCACCGAACGAGGAAAGGAACCGGTCACAAATTGCACACATCCACGAGCCCGGCTGACTCCGCCAGCACTTCCGCGCACTCCAAAATGCCGTTCCCCTAACGGCACTACGAAAGTAGCCGCCGGACCAGCTGCCGACCGTGATGTTCATCGTTCCAACCGCCAACGCACCGCTGCGGCCGCCACGGGAACGGATCCTCCCAAAATCCTCCCAATAGGCGCCCCACGGCAACCTACAGACCACAATGGACAGACCAACAAGATCAAAAATATCTGGTCAGCAACCCTGTGACCTGCACATTTATGTCACCATGCACGTTGTGAAAGGGGTGGGCGCAGCTGGGCTCGAACCAGCGACCCCCTGCTTGTAAG
>NZ_JAFRFW010000891.1:0-2197 GCF_017434145.1 Saccharopolyspora sp.
GCCGTCGGCGTCGGCGTCCACTCGCGCGATCTGCTCCCCGGCCGAGTCGGTCACGGTGACCACCGCGGAACCCGCGGCGGCTCCGCCCGCGTGGCTGATGGTGCCGACCAGCGTCCGGTGGTGCGCGGGCAGCGGCGGCTCGAAGGACGGGTCGACGACCGCGCCGCTGTCGTCCTTGTGCTCGTAGGAACCGGCGGAGTCCACCGCCTCCGGATCGTTCTCCGCGGCCCGCTGCGCCCGCAGCTGCGTGAAGATCACCAGCGTCACACCGATCAAGCACCACGCGGCCAGCCCGATGACGCCGGGCGCGACGCGTGCCCCGCCGAAGTACAGCACCCCGCGGATCGAGTCGACGGCCTGCCCGAGCGGCAGCAGCGGGTGCAGGTGCTGGAAGAACGTCGGCACCAGCTCCTTCGGGATGGCCCCGCCGCTGGAGGGCATGCTCAGCAGCACGAACAGCGTCATCGCCACGCCCGGGATGAACTGCTTGACCAGCGGCACCAGCCCGAACGCGGTCCAGGCGATGCCCTGGGTCAGCAGGAACCCGATCAGCATCACCAGCGGATTCGGCGGGATCACCCCGATGGTCGCGCCGAACGCGAAGCAGAACACCGCGGCGAACGCGCCGACTCCGACCAGCGACAGCAGCTTCTGGCGGGTGGTGAGTTCGGCGCGCAGCAGCACCATCACGGTGACGTAGGGCGGGATGTTCATCGCCATCAGCAGGTAGAACAGCCCGGTGCCCATCACGTCGCCCGCGGCGGTCGGGGCCAGGTCGTGCAGCGACAGCGCGTGCCCGCTCGCGGCGGCGACCGGCGCGAACATCTTCTGCAGGAACTGCATCAGCGCCGCGCCGTTGGCCTTGCCGTAGAACAGGTCGCCGGTCGCGGGGTCGTAGGCGGCGACCGCCTGCCGGTCGGTCACCGCGTGCCGGGCCTGTTCGGCGGTGTCCACGGCGCTGACGTCCACCCCGCCGGGCATGGCCTTGTCGAACGAGGCGCTCAGCTGCGTTGCGGTCTGCTCGCCGACCGCGACCACCGGCATGTCGTGCGGTGCGGGCGCGTGGAACGGCAGCAGGTAGAAGACCATGAACCCGACTACGAAGAAGATCGGGAACCACAACGCCGACGCCAGGGTGCGCGTCAGCGACGCCGGCTGCTCCTCGGACACTGCTCCTCCTTGTGCTCGTTCACGGCGCGCGGTTGGCGGCGCGCGAAGGCCGGCTCGGCGGCGGTGCCGGCGGCGGAATCCCCAGTGCAGAACTTCGCCGATCTTAGCATTATCTGCATCGGGTGCAATAATGCAGTCCTGCAAGTTGTTTGTCCGGTATGGGGTGAGTGCGACCGGAGCCGCGGGCTCGGCCGCAACTACCATGAACGGCCCGGCGTGCATCCGGTCGCGGCGGATCGTGAAGGGGAGCACCAGGATGTCCAGGACGACGGCGCCGAGCAGCGCCTCGCGCGCCTCCGGGGAAGCGCCCGGCGAGGGCCTGCGCGAACGCAAGAAGCGCGCCACCCGGCAAGCTCTTCAGCAAGCCGCGGTCAAGCTGTTCCGGGAACGCGGCCCGGCCGCGGTCACCGTCGAGGACATCTGCACGGCGGCGGAGGTCTCGCCGCGCACCTTCTTCAACTACTTCACCGCGAAGGAAGAGGTGCTGGTCCCGTGGGACCCGGCGACGGTCGCGGGCGCCCCGGAGCGCATCGTGGCCCGCCCGGCGGACGAGTCGCCGCTGCGGGTGCTGCAGGTGGTGCTCGACGACGCGCTCGACACCGCGATGGCTGGTCCGACCTGGCGCGATCAGGCGCTGGTGCTGCGCGATCATCCGGAACTGGTGAGCAGGGTCGCGCTGGCATCGCGGGACTTGGAATCCGCGCTGTGCGACGGGCTCGGGCAGCGGATCGGGACCGGTCCGGACGAGTACGTGCGGCTGCTGGCCGCGACGGCGGTCACCGCGCTGCGGGTCTCCATCCAGTGCTGGCAGCAGGCCGATGCGGACGCCACGCTGCGCGACTTCCTGCAGCGCGCGTTCCAGCGGCTCGCCGACGGCCTGCAACCGTGACCGGCTCCCGCGCGATCTCGGCGGAGTGAACGGCCTCCTCGCCCAATCTATTCGGACGAACGGTCCGTTCACTCCTGAAGGAACCGCGGGCTCGGAAGTCTGCCGACGTACCGGCCGACACACCCGCGCATCGCTCGA
>NZ_JAFRFW010000892.1:0-2453 GCF_017434145.1 Saccharopolyspora sp.
CGTGCTGCTGACCGGCCACCGACAGCGCTTCGATCGGGCCGGGCGCGTCCGCGGCGGCCTGCTCAACGGCTTCCCGGGCGGCCCGCCACCACGCCCACGGGTCGACCTCGGTGCCGACGGGGTGCACGGCTTTGCCGGTGGCGAGGACCTCGCCGTCTTCGGCGTCGGCCACCACGGCCTTCGTCGACTGGGTCGAGCTGTCGATGCCGAGAACGAGCACGGTTGGCCTCTCGAAGATCCCGGTCCGCGCGCGGACCATTCAGTGTTTGCAGCCGCCCGCGGACCGTCAGGGTTTGCGGCCCAGCCCGCCGAGCACCAGGTTCTGGCCGGGTTCGAGGGCGTGCATCGGCGGCCCGTCCGGCCACCAGTCTGCCGCGCGGACGAAGCCCGGCGGAACGATCTCGGTGCCGTCCAGCAGCGCGGTGATCTCCGCGGCGGTGCGGAACCGGCCGGAGCCCAGCAGCCGCAGGGCCGCGTCTTCCAGTTCACCGGCCACTTCCGCGGCAGGCTCACCGGGTTCGGGCCGATGCAGATGGCTCACCGCGACGTAAGAACCCGAAGGCACGGTTCCGAGGCAGCGCGCCACGGTGCCCCACGGATCCTGCTCGTCGTGCAGGTGGTGCAGCGAAGCAGCGTGCAGCACCGCCACCGGCCGGGACAAGTCGATGTTGCGCGCAACCACGGGGTGCGCGAACAGCTCCTCGGTCCGGGTGAAGTCGGCCAGCGCGAAGTGGGTGTGGTCGTTGTCCGCCAGCAGCGCCTTGCCGTGCGAATGCACCATCGGGTCGTGGTCGATGTAGACGACCACCGCCTCCGGATTGGCGCGCTGAACCACCTGGTGGGTGTTCTCGTCGGTCGGCAATCCGGAGCCGCAGTCCAGGAACTGGTCGATCCCGGCGACCACGGCCAGATAGCGCACCACGCGGATGAACCACTGCCGGTTGTCCCGCGCCGCGAGGTGCGCGGTGGGCGACAAGCGCCGGATCTCGTCCACTACCGCGCGGTCGACCGCGTAGTTGTCCTTGCCGCCGAGCATCGCGTCGTAGCAGCGCGCCACGCCCGGGTTGCCGGTGTCCAGCCGGCTCGTGTCGAGCGGGCCGGTTCGCTGCAGCGCAGCGCTGGGCCGGTCGGGCATCCAACACCTCGCAGCGCTTTACGACACCAAGACTGTCGCAAGCAGTATAGGCACGCCGATCGCCCGTTCCGAACAAGTGGGCGCCATCGAACCCTGATCAGCGCGCCCGCAGCCAGCTAAGCTCGATCTCAGTCAGACGTGAGAGGGAGCACAGGTTGCACGTCCAGATCAACCTCAACGGCACCGAACAACGACACGAGATCGCCGATCGCACGCTGCTGGTGCACCACCTGCGGGAGAACTGCGGCCTCACCGGCACGAGCACCGGTTGCGACACCACGTCCTGCGGTGCGTGCACCGTGCTGCTGGACGGCGAGTCGGTCAAGTCGTGCACGGTGCTGGCAGCGCAGGCCGACGGGCACCAGGTCACCACCATCGAAGGGCTCGCGGACGGCGACGAGCTGCACCCGGTGCAGCGCGCCTTCCAGCAGCACCACGGTCTGCAGTGCGGTTTCTGCACGCCGGGCATGGTGCTGGCGTCGGTCTCGCTGCTGCAGGAGAACCCGGCGCCGACCGAGCGGCAGGTCCGCGACGGCCTCGAGGGGAACCTGTGCCGGTGCACCGGATACCAGGGCATCGTCGAGTCGGTGCTGGCCGCCGCTGAGGAGGGCGATCGATGATCCCCGGTTCGTTCACCTACCACCGCGCGGAGTCCGTGGACGACGCGCTGTCCCTGCTGGCCGAGCACGGCGAGGACACGAAGCTGCTCGCGGGCGGGCATTCGCTGCTGCCGCTGATGAAGCTGCGGCTGGCGGCGCCGGAAGTCGTCGTCGACCTGACCGCGTTGCGGGACCTCTCGTTCGTCGAGGACGCGGGCGACGCGGTGCGGATCGGCGCACTGACCCGGCACCACGACCTAGCGACCTCGGATCTGCTGACGCGCGAGGTGCCGCTGCTGGCGCACGCGGCGGGCACGATCGGCGATCCGCAGGTGCGCCACCGCGGCACCATCGGCGGCTCGATCGCGCACGGCGACGCGGCAGCGGACCTGCCCGCGGTGGCGTTGGCACTGGACGCGGCGCTGGTGCTGCGCGGGCCGGACGGGAACCGCGAGGTCGCGGCGAGCGAGTTCTTCGTCGACTTCTTCGAAACCGCGCTGGAGCCGGGCGAAATCCTCACCGAGATCCGGGTGCCGAAGCACTCCGGCGGCTGGGACTTCCAGAAGTTCACCCGCCGCGCCATCGACTGGGCGGTGGTCGGCGTGGCCGTGGCCGGGGACGCGGTCGCGCTGGTGAACATGGGCCCGACGCCGATGCGCGCGAGCGCGGTCGAGTCCGCGCTGGCCGCGGGCGCCTCCCCCGCCGATGCGGCCGAGCAC
>NZ_JAFRFW010000893.1:0-4523 GCF_017434145.1 Saccharopolyspora sp.
AGCTGGCCGCCGCCGAGGGCCGCACGCTGCGGTTCGGGCTGCGCGCGCACACGATCACCCGCGACACCTCGGCGGATGCCTGGGCCACCGCGCAGCGGTTCCTGGAGCAGATGGATCCGGCCGAGGTCGCGGCCTCGCAGGCGAAGTTCGCCAGGACCGAGTCCACCGCGCAGCGCCGGATGGCCGAGCTGCACGGCGGGGTGCTGCACGGCGACGCGCGGAAGCTGGAGGTGCATCCGGGCCTGTGGCCCGGCGTCGGGCTGCTGCGCGGCGGTGCCGGGACCGCGCTGGTCGGGAGCCACGAGGAGGTCGCGGACCTGATGGCCGAGTACCACGCGGTCGGCGTCGAGGAGTTCGTGTTCTCCGGCTACCCGCACCTGGAGGAGGCGTACTGGTTCGGCGAGGGCGTGCGGCCGGTGCTCGCCCGCCGCGGCCTGCTCAACGAGGTGGCGGCTGCGCCGGCCGGGCCGATCGCCGGTGCTCCGGCTCCGGCCTCCTGACTCGTCCGCCGCGAATCGGCGCGGCGGAGCCGGACGGGCGAATTCCCCGCAGGCACCGGAAGTTCGGCGCCGGTGTGTCCGCGACCACTTGTGCGGGGTATCCCTCGTGATTCTGCGCCGGCGCGGAACGCCGGTGCCCTGCACAGGGATTCACCGCCAAGATGACGATATGGAGATCAACAACACCGGCCGCTCGGCCACCCCGCGATCGCGCCCGCGCCGCTCCGCATTGGGACTGCTGGGCGCGAGCCTGGCGATGAGCGCGCTCGCGTTCACCGCCACCACCGGCGTCGCCAACGCCGCGGCGGACAAGGACCTGGTCGTTTGCAACAAGGGATCGGGTTTCGACGTGAAGGTCTTCGTCCCCGGCGGGAACGCCAGCGACTTCGTCGGGCCGGGCAAGTGCAGCGCCGCCATCAAGGCCGCGGCCGGCGACGACTACAAGTTCACCTTCCGCAAGGACGACGGTCAGCAGAAGGACGGCGACGGGTTCCAGGTCTACGAGGAGGGCACCCGGGTGGACATCACCGGTAGCTACGAGCACTACGACCGCACCCCCTGGCGGATCCACTGATCCGCGCCCCCGCTTCTTGATCCGGGCGATCCCGGTGGGCGGTTCGGGGAGATTCCGGACGAGCGGGTCGTCCGCCGCGGAATAGCGTCTGCTCCGGGCGCAAGAGCGTGGAGGGGGCGGTGATGAAGCGGAACCACGGACTGGACGGCGCACGGCCGAGGGCGGTGCGCTGGTCGATATCGCTGTGGGTGTGCGCGGTTGCGGCGGGCGTCGGCGAGACCCTGGTGCAGGTCGCCCGCGCCGCGCTCGGAGCGCTGCCACCGGACGGGCTCGCGGTGCAGGTTCTGATGCGAGTACTCGTCTACACCGCGGTGCTGTTGCTGGTCCTTCGGTTGCGCCGCGGTGAGCGGGCGGTGCGGCTCGCCGTGGCGGTACTGGTCGGCGGCGTCGGCACGTTGAGCATGATCGGGCAACCGATCATCGCCGTTGCGCAGGGCGTCGCCTGGTCGGACGCGTGGCTGGACGGTTCGGGAGCGTGGGCTTGGACGTTCGCGGCGCTGCGGGCGGTGCACGTCGTCGCCGTGCTCGGCGGTCTGGTCCTGCTGTTCGTGCCTGCGTCGAACGGGTTCTTCCGCCCGCGCGTGACCGGGGTCAGGGCTACCGGCTGATCGCCCTGGCCCGTCGGGCCGCTGGTCGGGCTCGGCCCGCGGCGCGCTCCTCGCGCGCCTGCACGGTCAGGTCCGGGAAGTCGCTGAAGATCCCGTCGACGAGGAATTCGTGTTCGCTGGCGCACCCGGCGGAGGCGTACTGGTTCGAGAGCGCGTGTGCGCATGGTGCCGGCCCGCCGCGGACTGCTGGCCGGCCCCGTACAGCTCGGCCCGGACCCGATTCCGGCTTCGTGCGGGATCTCCCTGAAACCGGAAATGTCGAACACCCGAAAAGGTCGACGGAAAGCACCGGGGGAATTCCCTGAAACGGCGTCCGCCGGTGCGCCGGCCGGGTACGTCGTCGCGCTCGTGATGCGATGCTCGGGGCATGCGAGAAGATGTTGTGAATTCGACGAATGCGCAGTCCCGCCCGCGTCGCCGCGCGTCCGTGCTCGGCTTGATGGGCGCGAGTCTGGCGTTGAGCGCGCTGGCGTTCACCGGCATGGCCGGTGTTGCGAGCGCGGGCGAGAACAACGAGCTCACCGTCTGCAACGAAGGCTCCGGCTACGATGCCAAGGCGGTCACGAACGACGGTGCGCACGCGACCGACTTCGCCAAGCCGGGCGAGTGCAAGACGACCACCGCTCCCGGCTACGCGGGCTACCACATCACGTTCTCCAAGGACGGCAAGACCGAGGACTACGGCGGCGACTTCCTCGCGGTCTACGACGGAGTCCAAGGAACCGGCGTCGTGAACCAGATCAAGAACGATTACGCCAACAAGGAAGTCGTGCCTTACTCGTCCGCGAAGTGGCACAACTGGAAGGGCTGATCGCCGAATCAGCGTCAAATCGGACACATCGAGGAAATTCGCTCGGATGTGCCCGGATCAGTTGATTCCATCGCGCGCCTGCACGGCCAGGTCCGGGAAGTCGCTGAAGATCCCGTCGATGCCCTGGTCCAGCAGCAGGCCGAAGTAGCCGAACACGTCGCCGTGCTGCGCCGGGTCGGCCGAGGAGCGCAGGTCCGCGGGCAGGAAGTCGTTCTCCGCACGCACCGTGTAGGGCACGACTTCGAGCCCCGCGGCGTGCGCGTCGGCGGTGACCGTCGTCGGCTTCGTGAGGTGGTCGTTCTCGTCGACCGGCAGCAGGACCTTGGTGTCCGGGCCGAGCACGTCGGCGTACTCGGCGATCTGCCGCAGCCCGCCGGGTTCGACCATGTCCGCGTAGGTGCGCGGGTCGCCGGCCTCGATGAAGTCCTGCGGCGCGCCGCTGTCGCTGATCAGCTGCACGAGGTCGACGCGCAACGAGCGATCCAGCTCGCGCAGGTTGCCGACCTCGAAGGACTGCACCACCACCCTCGCGTCCGGCCGGTTCAGCCCGTTGTCGTCGAGCGCGCGCACCACGCCCGGCTCCAGCGGCAGCCCGATGCGGCGGAAGTGGCTGGGGTGCTTGGTCTCCGGTGCCACCCCGATGTCCCGGTGCAGTTCCTTGGACAGCCGCTTCGACAGGTCGATGACCTCTTGGAACGTCGGGACCTGGAACTGGCCGTCGTAGGCCGTGTTGTTCGGGCGCAGCTGCGGGATGCGTTCCTTGGCGCGCAGCGTCTTGAGCTCGGCGAGGGTGAAGTCCTCGGTGAACCAGCCGGTCAGCTCGGTGCCGTCGATGACCTTCGTGGTCTTGCGGTCGGCGAACTCGGGGCGGTCGGCGACGTCGGTGGTGCCGCTGATCTCGTTCTCGTGCCGCGAGACCAGCACGCCGTCGGAGGTGCTGACCAGGTCCGGTTCGATGTAGTCGGCGCCCATCCGCGCGGCCAGCTCGTAGGCGGCCAGCGTGTGCTCGGGGCGGTAGCCGGACGCGCCGCGGTGGCCGAAGACCTCGGCCTCGCCGGTGCCGGGACCGCCGGCGGGCTCAGCGCCGGCCGGGATCGTGAGCGTGGCCAACGCGGCCGCGCTGATCACCGCGACGGCAACGGCACGTGTCCGGATCTGCATCAGACCTCCAATGGTTCGGGCACGGTGACCTTCGCCGCCACGAGCGACGAACCGGGCACCGATGCCCGACGTCGCGCCGACCGCCAGGTGAAGGGACGGCGACACGGCCGCCCGGAAGGTTCGCACGCGCCCCGCCTCCCTGCGCCCACACCACCCCGAACGCCGCCTCGGCGAACCCGAGCGGAGTGCAGGTCCCGTCATCGGCCCAGCGGGGCGAACGGCCCCATCACTCGACTCAGCCCAGCCCGATCGGTCGGCGTCGGCGCGTGTCGGACGCCGCGCACCCGCGGCTCTTCACCGGACGCATACCCAGCGCGCGCAGCGGGCGAGTCGGCAGGCAGGTGACCGAGCGGGAGACACCGGGTGTCGCGAGGGCCACCGGCCGCCGGGGTCCTGAACCGCCCGGCCGCGGCAGGTTCTACGCTTCCGGACGTGCGAATCCTCGTGATCGGCGCGGGCGGCCGGGAGCACGCGATCGTGCTCGCGCTGTCCCGCGACCCGTCGGTGACCGCCCTGGCCTGCGCCCCCGGCAACGCCGGCATCGCCGCGCTGGCCGAGTCCTACCCCGTCGACGTCGCCGACCCGGCGTCGGTGACCGAGCTGGCCACCGGCTGGGGCGCGGACCTGGTCGTGTTCGGCCCGGAAACCCCGCTGGTCGCCGGTGCCGCCGATGCGGTACGCGCCGCGGGCATCGCCTGCTTCGGCCCGTCCAAGCAGGCCGCCCGCATCGAAGGTTCCAAGGCGTTCGCCAAGGACGTCATGGACGCGGCAGGCGTGCCGACCGCGCACAGCGAGACCGTGGACAACCCGGCCAAGCTCGACGCCGCGCTGTCCCGCTTCGGCCCGACCTGGGTGGTCAAGGACGACGG
>NZ_JAFRFW010000894.1:0-12540 GCF_017434145.1 Saccharopolyspora sp.
CCGCGGCAGGCGGGGCGAGTTCACCTTCGTCGGAAAGGCAGAAACCCCGTGAAGCTCCTCGTCACCGGTGGTGCGGGATACGTAGGCAGCGTGTGCGCCGCCCGGCTGCTGGAGAACGGCCACGACGTGACCGTGGTGGACGACCTCTCCACCGGGCACGCGGACGCGGTGCCCGCCGGCGCCGAGTTCGTGCAGGCCGACCTCGCCGACACCGCCGGGCAGCTGCTCGCCGACGGCTACGACGGGGTTCTGCACTTCGCGGCGAAGTCGCTGGTCGGCGAGTCGATGCAGGATCCGGACAAGTACTGGCAGGGCAACGTGGTCACCTCGTTGCGACTGCTGGAAGCGATCCGCGAACACGGCACTCCGCGGCTGGTCTTCTCCTCCACCGCTGCGACCTACGGCGAGCCGGAAAGCGTGCCGATCCCGGAGGACGCGCCGACTCGTCCCACGAACACCTACGGGGCGACGAAACTGGCGATCGACCACGCCATCAGCTCGTACGCCACCGCGCACGGGCTGGGCGCGACGAGCCTGCGCTACTTCAACGTCGCAGGCGCCCATGGCGCGTTCGGCGAGCGGCACACCACCGAGACGCACCTGATTCCCATCGTGCTGCAGGTCGCGCTCGGCCTGCGCGAGCAGGTCCAGATGTTCGGCGACGACTGGCCGACCGCGGACGGCACCTGCGTCCGCGATTACATCCACGTCACCGACCTGGCCGACGCACACCTGCTCGCGCTGGAGCACACCCGCCCGGGAGAGCACCGGGTCTACAACCTGGGCAACGGGACGGGCTTCTCGGTGCAGCAGGTGGTCGAGACCTGCCGGGAGGTGACCGGCCACCCGATCCCGGCGGCGGTGGCGCCGCGCCGGGCGGGTGATCCCGCGACGCTGGTGGCTTCCAGCGACCGCGCCCGCAGCGAACTCTCCTGGCAGCCGAAGCACGCGGATCTGGGCGTGATCGTGCGGGACGCGTGGGAGTTCGCCCGCGGTCGGAACGCGGGCTGAGCGGATCGGCCCGATCCCGGCTCGGTCGGGCCGGCACCCGACGCCGCCGTGGTGGTAGCGGCTCATGAGAGTTCGTCCTCGTCGATCGTGAGCTTGGCGTCCTGGATAGCGTCCCGGGTAAGCGACTCCAAGTGCTTCGGCGGCACCCCGGCGTCCAACGCACCCCGCAGCAAGCAACCCAACGGGTGCTCAGGCCTGCAGGACTCGATGCGTTCCAGCGCGACACCGGCAAGCGCGCCCTCCCCGCGCAGGTACGCCGAGAAGGCCAGCATGGCGGCCACCTCCGCGACCTCGGGAGCGGGAGCTTTGCGCACCAAGGTCAGCCAGAGCTGCTCGGCGGCCATCGCGTTGTCCCCGAGCGCCGCGCTCAAGCACAGGTCGCGGACGCGGCTGTCGGACAACGCCAGCTGCACCCGGAGCTGATCAAGCTCGGTGAGTGCCTCGTTCGCCGCTGTGCGGGCGACCGCGCCGAGTACGAGCTCGACGTCCTTGCGAGCTCCGGCGGGTTCCCGCGCGGATTCCTCGATCAGCTCGTTGAGCTTCGCCGACCAGCGCGCCGACAACTCCTCTGATTCCGGCGCGACGAGCCGCTCCAACTCGCTTCTGCTCTCGAACGTGACCGCGCCGGACGCGGCCAGCGCAGCGCCCATGGCCGAGCTTTTCGGGTCGGGAATCTTGCCGCCGCAGGTCGGGTCGTCGTAGCACTGCCACGATCCGCCCGCCCGCAACCGCGGCGTCCACAGCAGGTGCCAGATCGAGAATCCGGCCTCGCGGAAGGCTCCTGCCAGGACCCCGGCCAGGCCGCTGTACGGCAGCGACCCGGCCTCGCCCGCCGCGTGATCCGTCGGCGGCGCGGCTCCCGGTTGCCCGTCCGGGTCGTCCGGTTCCCGGTCGTCGGTACCGACGATCACCAGCAGGACCGCGGTCGCGTCCTGCCTGGCCAGCGGCCCTTTCACCAAGTATTCGGCCAGCGCGGAGTGGTTCTCCGATTCCGGCAGGTCGATTCGCAGCGTGACGCCGCAGGCGGCCGAGGTGTCGCTCGTTTCGTGCAGCGCTACCAGCACCAGCGACTGGGAAGGGGTGAAACCGAGCAGGTGCGGCACGGCGGCCAGCACGTCCGCGGGGTCGCCGAGCCGAACGGAATGCGTTGAAGTGGTCATGCCCAGAACATCGGTGCCCGAACTGGATGCGGCGCAGGGTCGATTCCGAGATCTGTGGATGGATCGAGACCCTGTGGACGGATTCGCCGAACAAGAACGGAAAACTCACCGACGGGTGACAGTGAATCCGGCTACCTGCCTAGCCCCGTTGACGTGCACGCTGAGTGCACCACGTCCCGGCCGGAGCCCGGTGAGCCGTCCCGAGTCCGGGTCGAACGCCGCCACGGCTCCAGGAAATGCCTGCTCCGGCGGCCCGACGAACACTTCCGGGCTACCCTGCCAATCGGCGCTCACCGGGTACCGCACCGGAACGACCCGATCACCTTGGAAAAGTTCGGCCGTTGTGGGCACCGAAGCACCGACCTCGACGTTCGCTGGCGCAGCGAGCTCAAGCCGGTCCACGTTCGGCTTCGTTTCCCATCGCACACCGCGCGGTCCCGTTCGCAACAGACTCCAACCGGTGAAGCCGCCCGACTCGGGTGCGGTCGCCGGGGCTTTGCCGGAATTTCCGTTCACTTCCAGCGACACGCCATCCACTGTGGACGAATGGAAGGTACCTGCGTGCGCGGCGACCAATGCCGCCGATTTCCCGGAGGAACCTTCGAAATCGGCGAGCCAGCGGTTCACCAGCGCAGCTTCCTTCGGGTCCGCGAGCCGCGAAGCGTCACCGGCACCCGGGTCGTCCAACGGATGATGCAGAAACACCGCCACCGAACGAATCCGTGGGTCTCGCCGCGCTTGGTCGAGCGCAGCACGCAGCATCCGCACTTGCTCGAAGCCGCCGCCGAGCAGCGCGCCGGAGGAGGAATCCAGCGACACCATCCGAGTCCCGGCGACGTCGGCAACCCGCTGCGGTGCCCCGAATTCCGCGGTGAACTCGCGCAGATCGCCCGGTCCGTTCGCTTCGTGGTTGCCCGGCACGTAGAACCACGGGACACGATCACCGACCTCGGAGTCGATGAGCCGCCGCGCCAGGTCGAAGTCGGCAGCAGTGCCCCGATCGACGAAGTCACCGTTGATGACCAGCGCATCCGGCCGAGTCGCCACCGCCTCCCGCAACGCGCGGCGAGCCTGCTCGACCAGCGGGCCCGCCGGGTCGTCCGCGGTGAACTGGGCATCGCTGACCACGGCGATCCGGGCAGCGCCCGGAGCCGGCCGCAACGTCCCGTCCTGCACGACGGAACGATCCTGCGGCTGCGGAGTGACCGGAACGTCCACTTCGGGCGCGACCGAAGCGGTCAGGTCGTCGAAGACCAACCGCCCGCCGTACTGCCGGGCGCCGTCCGTCTCGACCGCGTACAAGCGCTGCAAGCGCAGCGGTCCGGACGCGCCGGCCGGAATCGGCGCCTGCACGTACCGCCAACCGGTCCAGTCGACCTTCTCCGCCAGGTCCACCGTGGTCGCAACGCCCGCGGGATCGAGCAGCGTGCCACGCAGCCGCGCACCCCGGCCGTCACCGTTGACCCACACGCCGACCTGCTGCGTGCCGTCCGGCAGCGGCAAGGCCGGCTCGGCATTGACGTAGGCGGCCCTGGTCGAGGTACTGCCGGTCAGCGAGTAGTCCAACGCCAGCCCAGGAGTGCCCGCCCGGCCTTCGCCTTGCGTCAGCGAAGCACCTACCGGCTGCGGGAACCCGCTCGGCCGCCATCCACCGACATCGTCCATAGTGGACAGCGACTGGGGTTGCGCACCCGTCGTCACGCCCAAGTGGGTCACCTTGTCGCCGACGCGCGCGGTCACCACCGCAGAAGCCGAAGGTGACAGCGCAGTCACCGCGAAACCGTCCCGGTCCGGCTTGATCCGCACCGCATTCGAGTCGTATTCGAGGTGCACGTCGGCCGGTTCCACCCACGTTCCGAAGCCGTCCGCATCGTGCCCGAGAATCTGGAACCGGCCGCGAGCACCTTCCCCGGCCAGCCGAACACGTCCGATGCTCGGAGACAGCCGCACGGGCGGGCCCAACACCGTCAATTCGGCGGACCCGGAGGCGGCTGCACTGTGCGCGGTCACCTCCGCGGTTCCGGGCAGCCCACCCCGCAGGACACCGTTGTCGATCCGCCCTCTTCCCGGAGTCACCGACCACTCCGGACCGGCGGGAACCGGCGCACCGGTTTCGTCGTGCCCGTGCGCAGCGAAGCGACGGGTCAACCCGGACAACACCCGCCCACCACCGGGCTCCACGCGGAAACCGCGCAACCGGCCGCTTCCGGGTGCTGTCGAGAAGCCGAGCCCATTGGGCACCGGGCGCAACTCGCCCTCCGACGGCGAGTTGCGAACGGCCGGAGCGCTGCCGCCCTCCGGGCGCGCCAACAGCGTCGACGAACCCCCGCCATCCAGGTTGATGGCGTCGTCCGCGCCGAGCCGTCGCAGCTGCTCGGCGAGTTCGAGTTCGGTCATCCCGCGGCTGGCGGCCTGCCGACCATCGATCGTGACCAGCCACATCCGTTGTCCATCGGCCGAGAACCCGGCCGCGGTCCGCGGGTGCAGCGCGGTGTCGTCGACCTGCTGCACCGCGCCGTCGCGCAGCAGAACCTTGTTGCCGCCCACGGCGACATCCGGTTCATCACCCGACGTGCGGGGCCGGTAGTGCACGCCCACCCGTTCGCCGACGCGCACGGTCGCCAGTTGATCGGCGCCGGCTCCCACCCCGAGCAGACGGACCGAACCGCGCGGTACCGGCCCTTCGGCCGGGGCAGGGCTCACCCGCGTGACCTGGTCACCTGCGACCTCCACCTCGGTCACCCGGTGCGCTCCGTCCACAGCGGACCGGCGGGATGCGTCGCCCCAACGCGGCGTGTACAGCGCAATGCCGTCGTCGGAGACCTTCGGGACGTTCAAGTCGGTCACCCGCGTGCGCCCACCGTCCGCGCGAGTCAGCTGCGCCTCGAGGAAGAGCTGCATCAGCCGCCCCGCGCGCTGCCGCCCGCCGACTGCGGCGACGTCGTTGTTCCCGGCCTCGGGGGCGCTGAGCAGCTCACCATCGGACATGGCGGGACCCAGCGGCGCACCGGAGGCGTCGATGTCGAAGAAGTCGCCGTTGACGCCGGCGACAGCGCCCGAACGCGCGGCTTGCTCGGTCAGCGGGCTGCGCATCGAAGCACTACCAGGGCTCAAGTACTCGGGACGCAAGCCGGGTTCGGAGAGCTCGGCCGTCAGCACGTCGCCGCGCAGCCAGCCGTCCGGCCCATAGCGCTCGAACTCCGTCAGGCTCAGCCCGGGCGCTACCGGTGAGGTGTTGCGCGCCGTCTCGACTCCCTCGGACCGATCTCGGCCGCCGGCGCGGACGCTGACCGGGCCCTTCTCCCGCACCGAGGCGGCAGGACCGTCCTCCACCGGCGGAGTCGGCACCGCGGCCGAAGCGTTCGGCACGCTGAGCCCACCGGCCAGCACGACTCCCGACAGCACCACTGCGAAAGACCGCAATCCGCCCTCCCGACGCCGGAACACCGGCGCACCAGCAGATCGCAGGACGACGGCCGACAGCGAGCGAACAGCTGAACTACACCCGAACAGCCGATGCCGATCACTCGGCGCTGTTGCGCGGACTGCTGATCATGCCGAAACGCGCGACGGGCCGAAACGCGCAAGGGGGAGTCGGCCGCGACGGCCGACTCCCCCATCAGCACCGGGACGTATCGGCGCCGGTGCTCGATCTCGCGTTGGACGCTGCGATTCCGGCCTCAGCTGCAGCCGGAGGTGGAGCCGCAGCCCTCGCACAGGTAGCAGGACCCGGACGGGCGCATCTTCGTGCCGCAGGTCATGCACAGCGGCGCATCAGCGGCCTTGCCCAAGCGCAACTCCAGCAGCTCGGTCGAGCTGCCCGCGCGGTGGTCGTCCTCCTGCGCGGGTTCCTGCGCCTGCGCCGCCGGGTAGTCGACGGTGGAACGCATCGTGTCCAGGTCGACCGAACCACCGCCCGGCTCCGAGTCGTAGTCCGAAGTCTGCGCCGTGCGCTCCTCGTTGGTGAAGATGCCCAGCTGCGCCCGCTTCTCGTACGGCAGGTAGTCCAGCGCCAGCCTGCGGAACAGGTAGTCCAGCACGCTGCTGGCCATCCGCACGTCCGGGTCATCGGTCATGCCCGCCGGCTCGAAGCGCAGGTTCTGGAACTTCGAGATGTAGAACTCCAGCGGGATGCCGTACTGCAGACCCACCGAGATCGACATCGAGAAGGCGTCCATCACGCCGGACAACGTGGAGCCCTGCTTGCCGAGCTTGACGAAGATCTCGCCGAGCCCGTCGTCCGGGTAGGACCCGGCGTGCAGGTAGCCCTCGGCACCGCCGACGGTGAACGACACGGTCTGGCTCGGACGCTTCTTCGGCAGCCGCTTGCGGACCGGGCGGTACTCGATCTGCTTCTCGACGGCCTTGTCCGACTCGCCCTGCTCGCCCTTGCCCGCCGAGAGGGGCTGGCCGACCTTGCAGTTGTCCCGGTAGATCGCCAGCGCCTTCAGGCCCAGCCGCCAGCCCTCGAAGTAGATCTCCTCCACATCGGCGACGCTGGCCTGCTCCGGCATGTTCACCGTCTTCGAGATGGCGCCGGACAGGAACGGCTGCACCGCGGCCATCATCCGCACGTGCCCCATCGGTGCGATCGCCCGCTGGCCCATGGCGCAGTCGAACACCTCGTAGTGATCCGGGCGCAGCCCGGGGGCGTCGATCACGTGGCCGTGCTCGGCGATGTACTCGACGATCGCCTCGATCTGCTCTTCCTGGTAGCCCAGCGCCTTCAGCGCGCGCGGCACCGTCTGGTTGACGATCTGCATGGAGCCGCCGCCGACCAGCTTCTTGAACTTCACCAGCGCCAGGTCCGGCTCGACCCCGGTGGTGTCGCAGTCCATCATCAGGCCGATCGTGCCGGTCGGAGCCAGCAGCGACGCCTGGGCGTTTCGCCAGCCGTGCCGGGCGCCGATCGCCAGGCCGTCCTGCCACACCTTCGTCGCCAGCTTGTGCACCGCCACGTCGTTCTGGTGGTAGGTGCGTACAAGGTCGTTGGCCGCCGCGTGCTTGCGCATCACCCGCTGGTGCGCCTCCGCGTTGCGCGCGTAGCCCTCGTACGGTCCGACCGCACCGGCCAGCTCCGCGGAACGCTTGTAGGCGGTACCGGTCATCAACGAGGTGATCGACGCAGCCAGCGCTCGCCCGCCGTCGGAGTCGTAGGCGTGGCCGGTGGCCATCAGCAGCGCGCCCAGGTTCGCGTAGCCGATGCCGAGCTGCCGGAACTTGCGGGTGGTGTCGCCGATCGACTCGGTCGGGAAGTCCGCGAAACCGATCGAGATGTCCATCGCGGTGATGACGAACTCGACGGCCTTCTCGAACAGCTCTGCGTCGAAGGTCAGGTCCTCGCGCAAGAACTTCATCAGGTTCAGCGAAGCCAGGTTGCAGCTGGAGTTGTCCAGGTGCATGTACTCCGAGCACGGGTTCGACGCCGAGATCCGGCCGCTCTCGGGCGCGGTGTGCCAGTCCTGGATCGTGCCGTCGTACTGGATGCCCGGGTCGGCGCTCTCCCACGCGGCGTGCGCCATCTTGCGGAACACGTCACGACTGCGGACGTCTTCGACGACCGAGCCGTCGGTGCGGGCACGCAGCCCGAACCGCCCGTCGCTTTCCACCGCACGCATGAACTCGTCGGTGACCCGGACCGAGTTGTTCGCGTTCTGGTACTGCACCGAGGACATGTCCGCGCCCCCGAGGTCCACGTCGAACCCGGCGTCGCGCAGCGCCCGGATCTTGTGCTCCTCCTTGGACTTGGTCTCGATGAACTCCTCGACGTCGGGGTGGTCGACGTCCAGGATGACCATCTTCGCCGCACGCCGGGTGGCCCCACCGGACTTGATCGTGCCCGCGGAAGCGTCCGCGCCGCGCATGAACGACACCGGCCCGGAGGCGGTGCCGCCGGAGGACAGCAGCTCCTTGGACGAACGGATGCGGGAGAGGTTCAGGCCGGCCCCCGAGCCGCCCTTGAAGATCAGGCCCTCTTCCTTGTACCAGTCGAGGATCGACTCCATCGTGTCGTCGACGGACAGGATGAAGCAGGCCGAGACCTGCTGGCGCGAGCTGGTGCCCACGTTGAACCACACCGGCGAGTTGAAGCTGAACACCTGGTGCAGCAGCATCCAGGTCAGCTCGTGCTCGAAGATCTCCGCGTCCACCTCGGTCGCGAAGTAGCCGTGCTGCACGCCGCTGCGCACGTACGTCTTCACGACCCGGTCGATGAGCTGCTTGAGGCTGTGCTCACGCTGCTCGGTGCCCTGCGCCCCCCGGAAGTACTTGCTGGTCACGATGTTGACCGAGTTCAGCGACCAGAACTCGGGGAACTCGACTCCGCGCTGTTCGAAGTTGACCGAGCCGTCCCGCCAGTTGGTCATCACCACGTCGCGGCGTTCCCAGGCAACCTCGTCGTAGGGGTGCACCCCCTCGGTGGTGTAGACCCGCTGCACCCGGATGCCCTCGGTGTGGGCACCTGTCTCCGGCTCCCCCGTTGCACCGACCGGGCCGTCCACGGTCTCTGTCATGACCTGTCCCTCTTCCCTGTTGCTCGCTCGTGCATTCCCGCCGCCGTCCGGTCTCCCCGTCCGGGTCGGTCGCGTCCCACCCGCGTTCGCCGGCCCACGCCGCGCCGATCGCCGCTTCGGTTTAGCCACTGCCGCTCTCCCCCGTTCGCGCCCCGTCCCCACTGCCGCGGGCCGCGCGGAGATCGGCGATCTCCTTTTCGAAGTCGGCTACCGAGGAGAAGGCCCGGTAGACGCTGGCGAACCGCAGGTACGCGACCTCGTCCAGTTCGCGCAACGGCCCCAGGATCGCCAACCCCACCTCGTGGCTGGGCAACTCCGACACGCCCCGCGAGCGGACCGCGTCCTCGACCCGATGGGCGAGCTGCTGCAGCGCGTCCTCCTGCACCGGCCGCCCTTGGCAGGCGCGCAACACCCCCCGGACGACCTTTTCGCGGCTGAACGGCTCGGTAACCCCAGAGCGCTTGACCACCGACAGCACTAGTTCTTCCACTGTCGTGAACCGGCGACCGCAACCGGAGCAAGAGCGCCTGCGCCGGATCGCCTGCCCTTCCTCCACCTCGCGCGAGTCGATCACCCGGGAGTCATCGCCCCGGCAGAATGGGCACCGCATCGGACTCACCCCCTTTCGGCCGTCATCAGCCACACCTCCGCAGCAACCGGCGCACTCACCGTGCGTGGGAACCAGAGTACTCCTCGAGCACAAGCTGTGGAGTAACTACACCGGCGTAACTACTAGATGTTGTGGCGAACTCTAATCGGCCGCACATCGGGAAGCAAACCGACCCGCCCCGGTGCTCCCCGGACGAGTGATACCGGACGGAGCAGCGCGCGCGAACAGCAGGTGACCGCCCCGCGAAGATTCAGCCGCGCCGGACGGGCACGATCAAACTCCGCCCGGTCGCAGGCTCAGCAGCGTCGAGATGGTTCAGCTCGACGATGCGGCGGATCACCGCACCCTGATCGCTGTCCGGCGCGAAGCGAGCAGCCAGTCCGGGCAGCGTGTCGCCGCTGCCGACGGAGACCAGTTCAGTAGCATTCGGCACCGGCTCCGCCGGTTCGGCCGCGAGCAGGCCGAACGCTAAGACCACCGCGAAGGCGCAGAGACCGACGCCGGCGAGCCAGGCGGACTCGACCAACGCGTGGCGCCACCGGAACACCGCACCCACCGGCTCCGCGGCGATCGATTCCGCCGGCACCGGCGGATCGGCGGCCTCCTGCGCAGGCGTTCGCAACACCGCACCACCGGACGTCCGCGGCCGCGCCGCCGGACCGAGCACCGTCACCATGAGCACCTCCTGCACCGGGACCGCCCGCGGCCCACAACGGCAGATCGCAATCAAGATCGAATGGTTGTTCGATCGAACCTCCGTGCGATTGTGTACCAGCAGTGCTCGACAGCGCCAGACCTGGAGCGAAATTAACTCGAACAGGTGTTTGATCTTCCCTGCTGCCCGGTCTACTGTGGAAATCGGAGTCACGAGCAGTCCCGTTCACGAGGGCAGGAGGCAGTGGTGGTCAGCAACACGACCGAATCGATCGGCGACCGCGACGAGGTGCGCGACGGCAACGGGCAGGGCGGCGCAGGCGGAGTGGTGACCGAACTCCACGGACGCGGCGAACCGGCCGAGACCGTCCAGGAACAGCCCGCCGTTCCCGAGCAACCCGGCACAGCGGAGCTGAGCGATCGACAGCTCAAGGTGCTCGAAGCGATCCGCGAATGGATGCGCGAGCACGGCTACCCACCGAGCGTGCGCGAGATCGGCGACGCCGTCGGCCTGACGTCGACCTCGTCGGTCGCTTACCAGCTGCGCGTGCTGGAGCGGAAGGGCTACCTGCGCCGCGACCCGCACCGGCCGCGCACGGTGGGCGTGCTCGTCGCCGATTCCGAGCAGGGCGATCTCGCCGGGCAGCCGAAACCCGCGTACGTCCCGGTGGTGGGCCGGATCGCAGCGGGCGGGCCGATCCTGGCCGAGGAGTCGGTGGAGGACGTCTTCCCGCTGCCGAAGGAGATCGTCGGCGAAGGAGCGTTGTTCCTGCTGCAGGTCGTCGGCGACTCCATGGTCGACCTGGCCATAACCGACGGGGACTGGGTAGCGGTCCGGCAGCAGCCGGACGCGGACAACGGTGACGTCGTCGCGGCGATGATCGAAGGCGAGGCGACGGTGAAGACCTTCAAGCGCACCGATGAGCACGTCTGGTTGATGCCGCACAACGAGGCTTACCAGCCCATCCTGGGTGACGCCGCGACGGTGTTGGGGAAGGTGGTCGCCGTGCTGCGCCGACTCTGAGAACCGCTTGCGGGCTTGATCCGTGCATCGGCACCGCATGAACCGTGCGCGGCGGGCACGTCCGTTCTCGGTGTGCGGCGGTAGCAACCCGGTCTTGGAAACAGCGGCGATTCATCGGCGGCGAAGCCGGCTCAGGAAGAACAGCAAAAGCGCCGCCAGGCCGAGGGCCACGACCACAGCAGGTGCTATCGGGACTCCGCTGTTCTTCTCGGGCCCGCTCGGCTCTTCCGATGCAGTGGTTCCACCGTTCTCGGAGTCGGTTCCGCCGGCGTCGGGACGCCCCGGCGAGGGCGCGGGCTCGGGGCGCAGCAACGCTGCCGCACCGGACAACGCCCGCACAGGTTGCTGACCTTCGGATGCCGACAGCAATGTGCCATCCGGTTCCCAGGCGATGGCTTCACCCTGCACCTCGTTCGGCAGCGGAATACGGATCGGTGGCCGCCGCAAAGCCGCAACCACGTCGCCGTCCGGGGCCTCGAACAAGTACGCCTCGGTGTAGGTCCGCAACGCGACCATCGTGCCGTCCGGGCTGACCGAACCACCGGTCACCAATCTGGTGCCGACTCCCGCTATCGGGCCGCCGGGTGTGTCGGTGGTGGGCAGCGTGACGGTGCCGACGGGCGCCCATGGAACGGTTTTCCCCTCTTGCAGGGGAGCGGCAGGGCGGTAGATCTGCGCCATGCCGAGCGGCTCTTTGGTAACTACATAGGGAATTCCGGACTTGTCCAGCAGCAGCGCCTCGGCGTCGTGCGGTCCGTCGGGATAGGAGAGCCGGTAGAGCGCCGAGTTGCCGTTCCCCGTCAGCACGTGCAGCGCGACCGTTTCGCGGCGGCGTTGGTTGTCGCCGGTATCTGCGAGCCAGACCGCACCGCCCGGAGCGAGCGCCAAGTCCTCGACGTCGTACGGGTCGGTGGCGGACGTCCACACGTCCCGCACGGAGCAATCGGCGGGGTTGAGCACCGGCACGCGCAGCGAACCGCCGCTGTCGGCGACCGCGTACCAGCTGCGCCCGTCCGAAGCCAGGCCGGAGAGTTCGGCCAGGCCGGGATCGGTGATCCGGCAACGCTCAGTCTGCGAAGACGACTGCGCGTGGTGCTGCGACGCATCGGCGGCAGCGGGCGGCACGGCCAGCATCGCCCCTACCACCAGCGCCGGGTATAGCGGACAGAAGCGGGGCCACCGCAGGAAGAATCCCAGCAGCGACGTTCCGGGGCGCGAATCGCCGGGCGGCCTCCCTGACGTTTCTCCAGCCCTGTGAGGGCCGATCATCGGCCGGTTCGCGATTCGCGGCCCGCACGACGGCTTCGTGGTCACCGTCAGCGGGCCGCCCTACCCGGAACACCGGTCCGGCGGCTCATCCCGCGCCTGCGAAAGGTTGCAGCGCACCGGCGAGGTCGGAACGGACCTTGGCCCGCACCCTGGTGCCTTCGGCGGTGTGCTCCTCGTCGACGAGCTCCCCTTCGGCGTGCACCCGGGAAACGAGCTCGCCCCGGGTGTAGGGCACCAAGGCGGCGACGACCACGCCGGGGCGCGGCAGCCGGTCCGCGCTGAGCTCGCGCCGCGCGGCGA
>NZ_JAFRFW010000895.1:0-7172 GCF_017434145.1 Saccharopolyspora sp.
CGCGCTCGCGGGTGCGCCGCGGCGCCGGTTCGCGCGGATCGTCCTGTTCGGACACCCGTGCCGCGGGGCGACCGCCCGACCGGCAGGCACGCATGCCGAATTTCGTTTTGCCGCAAGGCATCGGAGGCCATCGGGTAGCGGTCGCCGGACGGTCCGGATCGCACGCGGCGGGACACCGCGTCGTGCCGTTGCCGGATCTGCGAGCGCGGGATGGCCGGAAGCACGAGATCGATCCGACCCAAAGTGCTACCCGCGGCGGCCGGTGAGTCGATCCGCCGGCCCGCACCGGCCGGTGATCATCGTGGTGTGGATGCAACGACCAGTGCTTTGAACCGGACCTCCGTTCAACCGTCCCCGCCGACCGCCCGGCTCGTCGGGCTGGACGTGGCCCGCGCGCTCGCCGTGTTCGGCATGTTCGCGGCGCACACCATGTCGGGCGGCTGGTTGTTCAGCCTGGTCGAAGGCCGGGCGGCCGCGCTGTTCGCGGTGCTGGCCGGCGTGTCGATCGCCCTGCTCAGCGGTGGTTCGCAGCCGTACACCGGGGACCGGATGCGGATGTCGCGGGTGCGCATCGCCGTGCGGGCGGTGCTGCTGTTCGTGCTCGGGTTGGCGCTGACCAGCCTGCAGACACCCGCGATGGTCATCCTGTCCTTCTACGGCGTGCTGTTCCTGGTCAGCATCCCGCTGTTGCGGGTGCGCAGTACCACCTTGGCCGTACTGGCCGCGGTGTTCGCGATCGGCGGCCCGTTGCTGTCGTTCGTGCTGCGCCAGGGCATCGAGACGAACATGATCGGCTACGTTCCCAGCTTCGGCGACTTCGGCTCGGGCACGGGACTTTGGACCCTGTTGCACAGCCTGCTGCTCACCGGTGCCTACCCGGTGCTGACCTGGTTGCCGTTCGTGCTGGTCGGGATGGCACTGGGCAGGCTCGACCTGCGTGCCGTGCGGGGCAGGATCGTGGTGCTCGGTGCGGGGCTCGGCGTGCTCGGGTACGGCGCTTCGTGGCTGGCGATGAACGTGTTCGGCGTCCGCGAATCGCTGCTGGCGATCCTTCCGCCCGGACTCCCGCCGCAGTTGCTGGACATCGTGATGAGCTCCAGCTACGGGCACGTGCCCACCACCAGCGCGTTGTGGTTGTTCTCCAGCGGTGCGCACAGCGGCACGCCGTTCGAGATCGTCGGTGCTTCGGGAGTGGCGATGGCGGTGCTCGGGCTGTGCCTGTTCGCCGAACGGCTGCGCGGGGCGTTGACGCCGTTGGCGTCGGTCGGTGCGCTCGCGCTGACTGCCTACGCCGGGCACCTGCTGGCGCTCAAGGCCTTCGGCGTGAAGCAGCTGCAGGAGGTGATGAGCAGCGGATACACCTACGTGCCGTGGCTGGTGCTGGTGGCCGTGACGCTGGTGTTCTGCACCGCGTGGCGCAAGCTGCTCGGGCGCGGCCCGCTGGAATGGGTGCTGCACCAGGCGTCGATCGCACCGGCGCGGATGTCGCGCAGCTGAACGGAGTTCCCCGCACGACCGAAAAGCAACGGCCGGAGAGCACATCGCTCTCCGGCCGTTCGTCGTGGAAACCTGCGGCCTGCGGGGTCACGCCGGAACCCCGAGGACCGGGCGAACCGCCTCAGAGCCCCTGGGCCAGCCGGTTCGCCAGCAGCGAGGTGAACTTCGCCGGGTCCTGCAGCTCGCCGCCCTCGGCCAGCAGCGCCATGCCGTGCACCAGCTGCGCGGTCTCGACCAGCTCGGGCTTGTCACCGTCCGAGTCGTAGGACGCCCGCAGCCCGCTCACCAGCGGGTGCGCCGGGTTCAGCTCCAGGATCCGCTTGACCGGCGGCAGCTGCTGCCCCATCGCCCGGTACATCTTCTCCAGCGTCGGCGTCATGTCGGTGGAGTCGCCGACGATGCAGGCCGGGGACGTGCTCAACCGGTGCGAGAGCCGGACTTCCTTGACCTCGTCCTGCAACGTGGTGCTCATCCAGGACAGCAGGTCGGCGAAGTCGTTGCGCTGCTGCTCGGCGTCCTCGGAGTTCTCGTCGAGGTCCACGTCGCCCTTGGTGACCGACTGGAACGGCTTGCCGTCGAACTCGGTGACCGACTCGACCCACATCTCGTCGACCGGGTCGGTCAGCAGCAGCACCTCCAGGCCCTTGTCCCGGAACGCCTCGATGTGCGGGGAGTTCTCCACCTTGTCCCGGGAAGCACCGGTGATGTAGTAGATGCTGTCCTGGCCCTCGGGCATCCGCTCGACGTATTCGCGCAGCGTCGTCTGCTCACTGGCGTCCCTGGTCGATTCGAACGACGCGATGTCCAGGATCAGCTGCGCGTTGTCCGGGTCGTTGACCAGACCTTCCTTGAGCGCCTGGCCGAACTGGCCCCAGAACTTGCCGTACTTCTCCCGATCCGTCTCCTGCATCTCCTGGATGGTGGTCAGCACCCGCTTGACCAGCCGCCGCCGCATCATCTGGATCCGGCGGTCCTGCTGCAGGATCTCGCGGGAGACGTTCAGCGACAGGTCCTGCGCGTCGACCACGCCCTTGACGAAGCGCAGGTACTCCGGCATCAGCTCTTCGCAGTCGTCCATGATGAACACGCGCTTGACGTAGAGCTGCACGCCGCGCTTCTGGTCCCGCATGAACAGGTCGAACGGCGCGTTCGCCGGCAGGAACAGCAGCGCCTGGTACTCGAAGGTGCCTTCGGCCCGCAGGTGCACGGTCTCCAGCGGGTCGGCCCAGTCGTGGCTGATGTGCTTGTAGAACTCGGTGTATTCCTCCTGGGCGACCTCCTCCTTGGGGCGCGCCCACAGGGCCTTCATCGAGTTCACGGTCTGCAGCTCGCGGGTCGGCTCACCCTCGGCGCTGGGCTGCTCCACCTCCATCCGGATCGGCCAGGAGATGAAGTCCGAGTAGCGCTTGACGATCCGGGTCAGCGTCGCGGAGTCGGTGTAGTCCAGCAGCCGGTCGTCCTGGTCCTCCTGCTTGAGGTGCAGGGTGACCGAGGTGCCCTGCGGGGCGTCGTCGACCTGCTCGATGGTGTAGGTGTCCTCGCCGGTGGACTCCCAGCGGGTCGCGGCGTCCTCGCCCGCCTTGCGGGTCACCAGCGTGACCTTGTCGGCGACCATGAAGCTGGAGTAGAAGCCGAGCCCGAACTGCCCGATCAGCTCCTGGGCGTCCGCGGCGTCGGAGGTCTCGCCGAGCTTCTCCAGCAGTTCGGCGGTTCCCGACTTGGCGATGGTGCCGATCAGCTCGCGGACCTCGTCGCGCGACATCCCGATGCCGTTGTCCCGGACGGTCAGGGTGCGCTGCTCCCGGTCGGCTTCCAGCAGGACGTGCAGGTCCGAGGTGTCGACCGCCAGCTCCTTGTCCTGGAACGCGGACAGCCGCAGCTTGTCCAGCGCGTCCGAGGAGTTGGAGATCAGTTCCCGCAGGAAGACGTCCTTGTTCGAGTAGATCGCGTGGATCACCAGCTGGAGCAGCTTGCGCGACTCCGCTTGGAACTCGGCCGTCTCCACCTGTGTGCTCATTGAGTCCCCTCTCTGACCTGTGACTTCCCGGGATCTTGCAAACGGGGAGTGCTGCCTCGCCCCCGGCGGGCCAGGTTACTGACCGGGGAACATCTCGGATCCGGCCCCTCCGCAGATCCATCGGCGTCCACTGTGGAATGCGGGGTGCCGCGGGCGCGGCCGGCGGCTGTGATCTCGGACTCCGGATCACGCGCGCTCTTGGCAACACTGGGACGATTCGGGCAAAATCTGCATCCGAGGGGAGTACTTCACTAGGCAGGCCCGGTCAGTACGGACACCCGGCGGTGTTCCCGGGCGGCCGCCCGCCAGCGGGTGAAGGAGACCTCGGACCTTATTTCGAGGAGGCCCGTTGTCCCCGGTCCTGGCGCAGGCGCAGTCGATCGGCTCACCATCCCTGTGGGGCGTGAGCATCGTGGTGCTGCTGGTCCTGCTGGTGGCGGATTTCGTCGTGACCCGCCGCCCGCACGAGGTGCGGCTGCGCGAAGCGGTCGGCTGGTCGATCTTCTACCTGCTGCTTCCGGTGGTGTTCGGGCTCGGCCTGTGGGCCTGGTTCGGCGGCCCGCAGGCGCTGGAGTTCCTGACCGGCTTCGTGGTGGAGAAGTCGCTGTCGGTCGACAACCTGTTCGTGTTCATGCTGCTGCTGACCGGCTTCGCGGTGCCCGCCGCGTTGCAGCAGCGCGTCCTGCTCTACGGGATCGTCGGTGCGCTGGTGCTGCGCGGCGTGTTCATCGCTGCGGGCGCGGCGCTGCTGCAGGCCGGGACGTGGGCGTTCCTGGTGTTCGGCGCGATCCTGTTCCTCACCGCGGTGAAGATCATGCGGGAGGCGGTCAAGGGATCGGACTTCGGCATCGACGTCTCCGAGATGCGTTCGGTGCGGCTGTTGCGCAAGTGGATGCCGGTCACCGAGGACTACCGCGAGGCGAAGCTGACCGTGCGCGAAGGCGGCAGGCGCGCGCTGACGCCGCTGGCGGTCGTGGTGGTCGCGGTGTTCGCCACGGACGTGGTCTTCGCGGTCGACTCGGTTCCCGCCGTCTACGGCATCACCGAGGACCCGTACCTGGTGTTCACCACCAACGCCTTCGCGCTGCTGGGCCTGCGGGCGCTGTACTTCGTGCTGCACGCGGCGCTGGCCAAGCTCGCCCACCTCAACCACGGCTTGGCGATCATCCTCGGCTTCATCGGCGTGAAGCTGGTGCTGCACTGGGCGCACGGCGTCTGGCCCGCGGTGCCGGAGATCCCGACGCTGCTGTCGCTCGGTGTGATCATCGTGGTGCTGGCGACCGTGACGGTGACCAGCCTCGCCGTCCGCCGCCGCGAAGCGGCCTCCGACTCGCACTGAGCGAGGCGTCCGAGGTGCCCGGCTGCCGCCGTCCGCGCGCTGCCGGGCATCGGGCGTCGCCCCGAGTCATGGCCGGACCTGTGCTGGAGCGGGTGTTCGTCGAACTCCGCTTCCGGCGTGGCCGTTGCGGCAGGTCAGCGGACGACCTCGACGGTGAGCTGCGGCTGTGGCGGCGTCGAGCAGGCCTGCTGCTCGTGCTCGACGAACATCGAGGCCGTGTCGCCGGGCGCGTAGATGCGCAGTCCGCGCACCGCCTGCGGCCGGCATTCGTCGGGGGAGTACATGCCGGACTTGGCGATGCTCAGCGGACTCGAAGCCGACTCGCCCGGTTGCAGCGTGATCAGCTGTCCCTCGGATTTCGGGGCGCGTTCGGCGGGCTCGCCGATCTGCTGGCCGGAGTCCCCGGCGACGAACGAAACCCCGGGCGAGCCCTGCAGCGTGCAGGCCCGCTCGCCGTTGTTGGTGAACCGCAGGTCGCTGTTGGTGTGCCCCATCCCGCTGTCGCCGCGGCTGAGCGAGACCTCCAGCTCGCCGGCCGTGCAGTTGTCCGGTTTCGCCGGAGCCTCCGGCTGCGAACCGCCGGCCTGCTGCTCCGCGCTCGTCGGTGCCTCGCCGCCCGAGGCCGGATCGCTCGGCGGGGCAGTGGTGCCCGGCGGCGGAGCGGGGCTCTGCTGCGCGCCCGGATTCGGCACCGCGGCCGGGATGTCGACCTGCCCGCCGTCCGGGGGCGCGCCGCATCCGGCCAGCGCGAATCCCGCGGCCAGCACTCCCGTCATCATCGCGGTACGCCCGATCATCGCGGTATGTCCAGCGATCCTGCGCATCTTGCCACCCCGTTCCGGTCCGTCCGTTCACTTCGTAGACGTATCGGCGGGTGCGGAGGTTGTGCGGCGGCGGCGATGTGACGTTCGCCAATACCGCGGCCGGATCCGCCGCAGGCGATGGTGCACTGTCGGCCGGTTCGGCGGGAAGGGAACGCATGATCACTTCAGAGCTGCGCGGTCGCACTGCGCTGATCGTCATCGACCGCGACGAGCGGCGCAACGCGCTCGACCTGCAGCACTGCGAGCAGCTGCGCGAAGCCGTCGAGTCCACAGTGGAAGAGGGGGCGCGGGCGCTGGTGCTTTCCGGCGGTGGCAGCACTTTCTGCGCCGGTGCCGACCTGGACGGGGTCTACGGCGAGACCTTCCGCGACGCGCTCTACGCCGCGCTGCAAGCGATCGTGCGGGCGCCCGTGCCGGGGATCGCCGCGGTGAACGGCCCGGCTGTGGGTGCGGGAACCCAGCTCGCGCTCGCGAGCGATCTGCGCGTGGCAGCGCCGGAGGCGTTCTTCTCCGTGCCGACGGCCAAGAACGGGCTCGCGGTGGATCCCTGGACGATCCGGCGGCTCGCGCTGCTGGCCGGTGGCGGACCGGCGCGTTCGATGCTGCTCGGTGCCGACCGGCTCGATGCGGCCACCGCGCACCAGCGCGGGATGGTGGACCGGCTCGGCGACCTCGACACGGCGCTGGCCTGGTCGGACGAGGTCGGCGCGATGGCTCCGCTGAGCCTGCGCTACGCCAAGGCGGTGCTCAACGACGGCCCGGACGCCGAGGCCCTGTACGACGCGTGCTGGTCCAGCGCGGACGCCGCGGAGGCAAGGCGCGCGCGGGAGCAGCGCCGCACTCCCGAATTCCGCGGCGAGTAGCCGCTCACCAGGACAGATAGCCCCCGTCCACCGGCACGTAGGCACCGGTCAGGAACGACGCGCCGGGGGAGAGCACGAACAGCACGGCCTGCGCGATCTCGTCCGGCGTGCCCAGCCGCCCGACGGGATGCGCGGTGGCGATCCGCTCGTAGGCGTCGCCGTTGTGCGCGGACAGCAGGGGAGTGTCGATGAAGCCCGGCCCGATCGCGTTCACCCGCACGCCCTGCTCGGCGTACTCCAGGGCCGCGGACTTGGTCAGCCCCACCACGCCGTGCTTGGCCGCGACGTAGGGCGAAGCGCCGCGCACGGCGACCGAACCGAGCACGCTGGCGATGTTCACGATCGAACCGCCGCGTTCGAGCATCGGCGGGATTTCCGCGCGCATGCTCAGGAAGACGCCGTCGAGGTTGACCGAGGTGACCTGCCGCCAGGTGGCAAGTCCGACTTCGGCGACCGGGGAGTCGTCCGGCACGCCGACGCCTGCGCTGTTGACCGCCAGGTCCAGCCTGCCGAAGTGCTCGACCGCGGCGCGGACCATCGCCTCGGCGCCTTCCTCGGAGCCCACGTCGGCAGCGGTGGCCAGGGCGCGTTCGCCGAGTTCGCCCGCCAGTGCCGCTGCGGCCTCCGCGGAC
>NZ_JAFRFW010000896.1:0-4027 GCF_017434145.1 Saccharopolyspora sp.
CGCGCCGCCGGGTACTTCACCACGACCAGCGGCCAGTGGACCGCGTTCGTCGAAGCCGTCAAAGACGGGCGCTTCGACGGCTGAACCTAGCGATGATCCCCGGCGGAACGCGACCGCCGGGGATCACGCATGAGGCGACCCCGCAACGCGGCCGACTAGTCGAGTTGCGTCCACCACCAGGCGATCGACGGGAAGGGCAGCGGCTCCGCGCGGCGCACCGCAGGAGAGTCCACAACGGACCCATTCAACCGCAGCCGTACGGCCGGAGTGATCCCGTCCGCGGCGTAGAGCACGGTGTACCGGGGAGTCCGCAGGCTCCAGTCGATGTTGGCGCGGATGCCGTGGGCGAGGCTGTCCAGGTAGATCCGCAACGGCTCGGAGGCGCCGCGGCGGACCTGCTCGCGCAACCGCAGGAACAGCAGCATCAGCCGGTCCCGGTAGGCGATCGCGGTCGCCTCGGCTTCCTGCGCATCGGTGCCGGTGACGGTGCGCACCGCGTCGGTGAGGTTGTGCCCGTCCTGCTGGCCGAGCATTTCCTTGTGCCGGGAGACCCGGTCGTTGTCCAGCGCGGCCACCATCCAGAACAGTTCGGTCAGCGCCCGCACCGGCGCGGCGTGCAGTTCGGAACCGGGAATTTCGGCCGCGTTCGCGAATTCGAACATGGATTGGGTCGGCGGGCCGCCGCAGTCGTGCAGGCGGACGACGAAGAAGTCGTCGAGGGTCTTCGGTCCACCCGCGGCGCGTTGCGCGTTCTGCTGCACGACTCCGAACAACCACCTGCGGTGCGCGTTGATCCACCGTTCGGTCTGGGCAGGAGTCGCCAGCCGCCGGTAGGAATGCGCCAGATCGCAGAGCCCGAGCAGGTGCGGATCCCCGCGGCACAGCGATTCATCACCGGTGTCCAGGATGCGCAGCAGTCGCGCGGCCACCGGGATGAACCGGGTCGGGTCCGTGCAATTGCCGCCTTCGTCGCAATGCGCGTCGTCGAGGGAGAATCCCCAATACACCCAGTTCGCGGCGATCTGGTACTGCTCGGTCACCGCGTTCGGCACCATTCCGCCGTAGAAATCGGCCGAGGTGGAGGCGTACCAGCGCTCCAGTTCGCCCGCGTTGCGCACCAGGCCGAGCCGCTGCGCCCACTGCCCGGAACGGCGGTGCACCGCGTCCTTGTCCGGGTGCATCACGGGTTCGATCGGGCAGAAGAAGGGCGGGATTTCGATGTGCTGCTCGGTCGGCCCGGCGTCGGGCTCCGCCGGTGCCGCGCTGCTCGTCCGCACGTCCATGTTCACCCCGAGATCGTCGTTGCGGCGGTTCACCTGGGAAAGCAGAGCCGGAGCGCCGGGTGGGGCCGGCGCTCCGGGCGGGCTCACGTCCGGGTCAGGTACAGGACGAGCCCGTAGGGCTGGTGCAGCCAGATCTGCTGTCCGGTGCCTTCCAGCCGCGAGTTGTCGAATTCCCGCGGACGGTATTCCGGGTTGACCACCACCCAAACCCGTTCGACCAGCCAGCCGGGGTACTCGCCGGCCGGGTGCATTCGGATGTAGGTGGGAAACCGCTCCAGGTCCTCGGTTTCCAGTTGCGGACGTCTGGGGTCTTTGTACTGGGCGTCGGTGACGTTGGCTCCTTCGCCGAGCACGAACCGGTCGGTCTCGCCGCGCCGGAAGTCGTCCCGGCCGGTGCTGAGCCCGAATTCGCGTCCGGCGATGCCGAGGTAGACATCGCTTCTGGTGTCCGCGTTCGCTGCGTCGGCGGTGGCGATGTTCGCTTCGATCCGGGTGATGGACGCCATGCTCGCCTCACTTCCTCTGCTCGTTCCGGCGCTCCCGCCGGGTTTTCGGAAACGGGGGAGTGTGCTGGTAGCGGAAATGTCCCGGGAACGGAATCGATTCTAAGGCTCGCGCGGCGGCGTCGGCACTGCGCTGAGCGGGTCACGCCCTTGACACTTTGGTGCGCGGGTGCCGAATTGTTCCCGATCGAGCTCGGGGTGTTCCGGTGGCGCGGAAAATTGCGGTTTCAGCGCGGTGCCGGCCAGGACTCCAGCGTGCGCCGGGTCTCGAAGCGCCGCAGCAGGCCGGTGCGCGGATCCCGGAATTCGAGCACGGACGCGAGCAACTGCAACGGGTCGGTGAAGTCGTCGTCGGCGCGGTCCCGGACCTGCGGGTAGAGGTCATCGCCCGCGATCGGCACACCCAGCGCGGCCAGGTGCACCCGCAGCTGGTGGGTGCGTCCTGTCGTGGGCAGCAGCCGGTAGCGGCCCAGGCCGTCGCGGTGCTCGATGAGCTCCACGCGGGTTTCGCTGTTCGGCGGGCCAGGAACCTCTTGCGCCTGCAGCACACCGCGTTCTTTGACGATCCTGCTGCGCACCGTGCGCGGCAGCACCAGCTGTGGATCGTGCCGGGCCACGGCGAGGTATTCCTTGCGCACCGCCCGGTCCTGGAACAAGCCCTGGTACTCGCGGCGCGCATCGGGCCGGACGGTGAACAGCACCAGCCCGGCCGTCATCCGGTCCAGCCGGTGCGCCGGGCTCAGCTCCGGCAGCTCCAGCTCGCGGCGCAACCGCACCAGCGCGGTCTCGGTGATGTGCCCGCCACGGGGCGTCGTCGCCAGGAAATGCGGCTTGTCCGCGACGAGGATGTCCGCGTCCCGGTGCAGCACCTCGACGGAGTGCGGAACGGGCGGTTCCGGCGCGGTTTCGCGCTGCATCCACAGCGAAGTGCGCGGCGCGAACGGGGTTTCGGCATCGACGAGCCCGCCCGGACCGGCGACCCGCTGCTCGCGCAGCATCCGATCGACCTCGGCTGCGGCGATGGGCAGCCGGTCGACGAGGTGGTCCCGCATGGTCGGCCACGTCCCGCCGTCCGGCGTGCGCAGCCGCACGGCGTCCAAGCCGTCCCGCTGCGGGAACGGGGAACGGGGTTTGCGTCGCATCGCTGCCCAGCTTATGAGCCCGTCTTTGAACTCGTTTTGGGTAGGTGCCCGGGTAGCGGAACCTCATGCGCCGGTGCTCGGGTTGCGTACGTGGCGGAAGCGGCTGACGCCGCTTGAAAAGGGCAAACACCCAGCGTCGAACTTGGGATCCAAGACCGGCGCCAAGGGCTCCTCGCAGACGCATCTGCGCAGGTGATAGCGGGCCCAGCGGCTCGTTGCGTGATCGACCACTTCGCGGACAGCGCCCGTTCGGCGCAACTCGCGCCCACGCTGTGGGACGGCTCGGGCGGCGATTGACGCCCGGCGCCGGTGGCGCAAGAATCCTCGGCATGAGTTCTGGCCTGGTCGCTCGCTTGCACGTCGATCTGCGGCGGCACGCAAGCGCGATCTGTGCTCGCTGAGCCGGAACGCGGCCGCGCCCGTCGTCCTTTGTGGACTTCCGTGGCGGAGTGACCGAGCGGCTAGGTAAGGGCCTGCAAAGCCCTTCACGCGGGTTCGAATCCCGTCTCCGCCTCAAAAACCAGCCCGCACGTCCGTCCATTCCGGACAGGAATCGGCTGATCCTCGACGGACGCCCGATGCGCGTTCCAGGTCGAGCGCACCTGCCGCGGCCCGAAGCCGAGCAGCAGCGGGCTTTCCGGCCGCAGTCCCGCAATCGCCGGGCGCGCGGCTCGGTGGACCACATCGAAACTCCTGTGGAGGAGGCAGCGTTGACGCCGCTTTCGGTCCTGGACCTCGCACCGGTGTCCGCCGGGAGCACCGCTGCCGAGGCGCTGCACGACACCGTCGACCTCGCGCGGCACGTCGACCGCCTCGGATATCGGCGCTTCTGGCTGGCAGAACACCACCTGGCGCCCGGGGTGGCATCGTCATCTCCCGCGGTGCTGATCGGCTCCGTGCTCGGCGCCACCGGCCGGATCCGGGTCGGCTCCGGTGCCGTGCTGCTCGGCCTGCACACGCCGCTGCGCGTCGCCGAGGACTTCGGCACCCTCGCGCACCTGCACCCGGATCGCGTCGACCTCGGCCTCGGGCGTTCCGGACTGGCCAAGGCCGCCGAGCTGGCCACCGCACGACAAGGGGCGCCGCGACCGCTGGAATC
>NZ_JAFRFW010000897.1:0-12077 GCF_017434145.1 Saccharopolyspora sp.
ACCAGTGTGGCCGTTGAACTCGGCGCCCGCGCCCATCACCCGATCGCACGGACGACCGGCGCGGGGCGGATCAGGACTGAGCGGCCTGCTCGTTGCTCTGCGGCGTGCTCTCGCCCTCGCTGGAACCGGTGGTCAGCAGCTCCTGCTCCCACTCGGCCAGCGGTTCCTCACCGGCGCCGGGCTGCTGCTTGTCCTCGCCCTAGACCGCGCCGTTGCTGCGGCCGCTGAGGGACATCAGGCCGTCCGCGACACCGTCGGCGAGCACGCGGGTCAGCAGCGCGGCGGACCGGATCGCGTCGTCGTTGCCCGGGATCGGGTAGTCGACCTCGTCCGGATCGCAGTTGGTGTCCAGGATCGCGACCACTGGGATGCCCAGCTTGCGGGCCTCACCGACGGCGATGTGCTCCTTCTTGGTGTCCACGATCCAGATCGCGCTGGGGACCTTGGACATGTCGCGGATGCCGCCGAGGGTCTTCTCCAGCTTGTCCTTCTCGCGGGTCAGCATCAAGATCTCCTTCTTGGTGCGACCCTCGAAACCACCGGTCTGCTCCATGTTCTCCAGCTCCTTGAGCCGCTGGAGACGACGGTGCACGGTCTGGAAGTTCGTGAGCATCCCGCCCAGCCAACGCTGGTTGACGTAGGGCATGCCGACCCGCAGGGCCTGCTCGGCGATGGCCTCCTGGGCCTGCTTCTTGGTGCCGACGAACAGGATCGTCCCGCCGTGCGCGACCGTCTGCTTGACGAAGTCGTAGGCCCCGTCGATGTAGGACAGGGTCTGCTGCAGGTCGATGATGTAGATGCCGTTGCGCTCGGTGAAGATGTAGCGCTTCATCTTCGGGTTCCAGCGCCGGGTCTGGTGCCCGAAGTGCACGCCGCTGTCGAGCAGCTGCTTCATGGTGACGACGGCCATGGCCTTGTTCGCACCTCGTGTGTCGGGCGCGCCGCCGGGGCGGCGCGCGATTCGGTTGCCGCGGCAGGCCGGGTGACCTGCCGCCCTGGTGTCCGCACCGGTTTCCCCACCCGGGCCGGCTTCTGCCGGTCCGGGACCGCGAGGTCGCCGCTGCGCATCGGGCCCGTGCACCGCTCCGCCGACCGCGCCCGGCCGTACCGGACATGCGGTGATCGATGGAAGAACGGTTATTTCGGTTGCCCGATGTCGACGCGCGGACACGCGAAGTCGGATCGTGCGCACACGAAACCGCGATTGCAGTGTACTCGACGTGCAAACCCCGCACCGTTGAGGTAGCGGATTGTCCACAGGTCCTCGGCCGGTCCACAGATTCCGGAACGGACCCTGTCCCGCCGGTCCGCAGCGGGCCACCTTGGAAGCATGTTGATCGCCGATAGGTGCCGCGCATGGTCCGCCGCGCTCGGCCTGGTGTCGCCGCTGCTCGTGCTGCTGATGCTGCCCGCAGCCGGAGTAGCGCAGCGAACATCACCGGCAACGATCGAGCCCGCACCGGAATTCATGCGGCCGCTGGCGTCCGCGGCTCCCGTGCTGCGGCCGTTCGAGCCGCCCAGCAGCGAGTTCGGTCCCGGCCACCGGGGAGTCGACCTGGCCGGTGCGGCCGGCGAGCAGGTGCGCTCGGCAGGCGCGGGCACCGTGCGCTTCGCGGGCGTGCTCGCCGACCGGCCGGTCGTGTCGATCGAGCACTCCGGTGGTCTGCGGACCACCTACGAACCGGTGCGCGCCACCGTTCAGGCCGGGCAGGCGGTGGCACCCGGCCAGCCGATCGGGGCGCTGGACCCCGGGCATCCGGGCTGTCCGGCGGATGCGTGCCTGCACTGGGGCGTGCGGCGCGGGCCGGAATACCTCGACCCGTTGGGCTTGCTCGGCGGTGGCCGGGTGCGGCTGCTGCCGTGGGACGCGGCGGATCAGGTCACTGCTGCGGCTCGGTGAGCTTGCTGCGCAGCCGCAGCACGGCCCGGGTGTGCAGCTGGCAGACCCGGGACTCGGTCACGCCGAGCACCTTGCCGATCTCGGCCAGCGTCAAGTTCTCGAAGTAGTACAGGGTGACCACGACCCGGTCCCGGTCGCTGAGCCGCTCGACCGCCTCCGCGAGTTGCCTGCGGCTGTCCCGGTCCACCAGCGCCGCGACCGGATCCTCGGCCCGATCGTCGGGCAGCGTCTCGGCCAGCGATGCGGTGCCCTTGCCCGCGCTGATCAGGTCGTCGAGCGCGACCACGCTGGTCATCTGCAGCTGCGCGAACAGCTCGCGCAGCTCGTCCGGGGAGACTTCGAGCTCGTCGGCGACCTCGGTGTCGGTCGCAGTGCGCTGCAACTTCGCTTCCAGCCGTTCCAGTGCGCGTTCCAGATCGCGCGCTCTGCTGCGCACCGAGCGCGGCACCCAGTCCTGCGCGCGCAGGTCGTCCAGGATCGCGCCGCGGATGCGTTGCATGGCGTAGGTCTCGAACTTCAGGCCGCGCTCCGGCTCGAACTTCTCGATCGCGTCGACGAGTCCGAAGATGCCGGACTGGATCAGGTCGGAGACCTCGACGTGCGACGGAAGGCCGGTGCCCACACGCCCGGCCACGTACTTCACCAGCGGCGCGTAATGCAGCACCAACCGGTCGCGCAGCGAATGATCGCGATGCTCGCCGAACGCCTGCCAGAGCGCGACGATCCCCGCCTCGACCTCGTCGGCGCTGCGCTGGTCGTCCGCACCGACGAGGTAGGGCAACGACTGCGGTGAAGCGGTCGGCGCTTTGTCCCGGATGTTCCCGATGTCCGCGCCGTTGCCGAGGTCCCGGCCGTTCCCGATGTCCCGGCCGTTGCCGATCTCCTGGCCGTTCGGGGCCCGGCCGTTCGCCGCGTCCCGGTCTTCCCCGGTTCGTGTTCCGCCACTTGATCGGGTGACGGTGTGTTCGCCGTTGCGGCTGCCGTTGACTCGGCGCTCGCCGGTCGAGGCGTTCGGATCGTGGCCGTCCGGGACGTCTTGCGGTGCCGGATCGCCGTGCTCGTACGGCTCCGACGTGGTCGATCTCGATGTCGCTTCCGCGGCCGCGGTGCGGGCACCGCCCCCGGCGTCGTCAGGAACGGGGGTGGGTTCGGTCATGGATCGCCTTCAGCCGGTCGACGGTCACGTGGGTGTAAAGCTGGGTCGTTGCGAGCGTAGCGTGACCAAGCAACTCCTGAACGCTACGGAGGTCCGCTCCCCCTTCGAGCAAATGGGTCGCGGCCGAATGGCGCAGGCCATGCGGTCCGATCTCGGTGGCTCCCGGCACCGCGTCGACCGCGTCGTGCACAACGCGGCGCGCAGCGCGCTGATCCAGCCGGCCACCGCGCACGCCGAGGAACACCGCGTCGCCCGAACGCTCGGTGCGCAGTTTCGGGCGACCGGCCGACAACCAGCGCCCGAGCGCTTGATCCGCAGGTACCCCGAACGGCACGGCCCGTTCCCGGTCACCCTTGCCCAGCACGCGCAGCAGACGCCGCTCGTGGTCGATCTCGGCCAGGTCCAGCCCGCACAGCTCGGAAACCCTCACCCCGGTGGCGTAGAGCAGTTCCAGCAGCGCGTGATCGCGCAACGCGACCGGGTCACCCTGCTCAGCGCCGCCGGCCGAGGCCGACATCGCCGAACCCGCCTGCTCGGCGCGCAGCACCGCGGGCAACGTCCGCTGCCGCGTCGGTGCGGCCAGCCGCGGGCCCGGGTCCGCGTCGAGCAGGCCGTCCCGGTGCGCCCAAGCGGTGAACGTGCGCGCCGAAGCCGCCCGGCGCGCGAGCGTCGCCCGGCCGATTCCCGTGGCATGTTGTCCGGCCAGCCACGACCGCAAGGCGGCGAGCGTCACCGTCTCCAGGCCGGGCTGCTCGTCCGAACCGGCGGCGACGCCATCCAGCAGGGACACGACATCACCGACGTAAGCGCGGACGGTGTGCGGCGACAATCCGCGCTCGGTCGCGAGATGCCGTTCGAAGCCGTCCACCGCCGTACCGAACGGGCCGGGGAGGTTCGCCCGTGCCGCGCGCAGGTCGGGCCGCGGGGTGGAGTCGGACGGTCTGCGAGCCATGCCGCAAACGCTCGTCGGTGGATGTGAACTGGTCAAGAGGGCCACGCCGTGAACAGGCTCGCATCCGGCAAACCGCGCCGACCGTCGAGCGCTCACCTGCTGTTTCTCATCCAGCCACCCTCCTTTCGCCGCACGAGTCCGGCGAGTTCCATTTCTGGCAACAATGCACGAACGGTGCGCAATGGAAGACCGCATTCGCGGGCAAGTTGCTCCGAACTCGCACCATCGCGAGCAATTACTGCATCATGCAGTTTTCTGGTGCACGGATCGAGTGCGTCGGAGCTGCGTGCCTGCGGTTCGGGATCGACCGGCGGCGCGGCACCGAGCGGGTTGATCATCTCGAGCACCTGCGCGGTCGAGGTGACCAGCACCCCTTGCCGGAACGGATCATGTCGTGGCAGCCCACCGAGTTCGCCGAGGTCACCGGCCCGGGTAGGGCCATCAGCGGCAGGCCGAGCAGGTCGGTGGTGTTCGCGGTGTTGGCCGCTCCGCTGCGCGCACCGGCCTCCACCACCACCGTGCCCTGCCCGCAAGCGGCGATCAGCCGGTTGCGGACCAGGAAGCGATGCTTGCGCGGCGGAGTCCCGGGGGCGTACTCGCTGAGGACCACGCCTTGCTCGGCGACGCTGCGCAACAATCTGCCGTGACCGGCGGGATAGTCGACGTCGATACCGCAGGCGAGCAGGGCCACCGTGGTCCCGTCCGCGGCCAGCGCACCGCGATGCGCGGCACCATCGATGCCGTAAGCGGCACCGGAGACCACCGCGCACCCGGTCGACGCCAACCCGTGGCCGATCTCGGCCGCCAGGTGCTCGCCGTAGCCCGAGGCCGCACGCGCGCCGACCACCGCTGCCGAGAACCGCAGGGCCACGGACGGATCCGCCCGGCCCCGCGCCCACAGGGCCAACGGCTCCGCCACCCCCGCGACGCCGATCTCGGTCGCTGCCGCCAAGATCGCCACACGTTCCGCCGGCCACTCCGGATCCTCCGGAGTGAGCAACCGCGCGCCCGCGGCAGCACCGGCCGCCAACGCCGCCTCGCCGGAGACGTGCTCGCGGCGCGCCTCGACCTCGTCGGCTACGGGGGAAGGAGTCGTTCCCCGGCTGACCAGCAGGGCCGCGCGGACGACACCGTGCTCAGCCACGAACGCTCCGAGCGCGGGTGCCGGAGGCTCCGCGACCGCCGACAGGTACGCGCGCGCGACCCGTGTCGGATCGTGTTGATCCTGCGCAGACGACATGGTCATGTCACCTCCCGCCCGTCTGCTGCTAGTGCTGATGGATGAGCTGCCCGCGACTCGGAACCAGGTGGGCGGTGCCCCGGTGATTCCCGGCCGGAACCGGCACGACGATCGACTTCCGGGTCGTGCGGCGCGGTGTGCAGGTGCGATGGCGCAACACCCACCCACGGGCCGCCGAAGCCTTCGTTGCAATGCAAGAAGGAGTGGCGCGTTTCGGCCTGCTTGCACGGGCAGGTGCCCGGGCGCCGCCTTACCGCGTTCAATGGACACTCCTTTCCCGGAAATCGAGCGCGGACGCAACGTGTTCCGCGCTCGGCGCCGGGCTGGCGTCCAGATCGGCCAGCGTCCACGCCACCCGCAGGCACCGGTCTGCTCCGCGAGCCGTCACCGCACCGAGATCGAGCCCCCGGTCCAGCAACGCCGTGGTCGCCTCCGGCAGGGCGAACTCGCGCCGCAGCAGCGGCCCCGGCACCTCCCCGTTGGTCCGCCACCCGTGCGCGGACCAGCGCTCGGCGGCCAGCGCCCGCGCCCGGGACACCCGTTCCCGCACGACCTCGGTCGATTCCGGCTGCCGATCGGGTTGCATGGTCATCGCCGTGACCGGCCGCATCCGCACCCGCATGTCGACTCGGTCCAGCAGCGGCCCGGAAAGCTTGCCGAAATACCGCCGCCGCACCTGCTGCGAGCAACAGCAGTCGCTGTCCCGGGCCGGTGCGCACGGACACGGATTCGTCGCCAGCACCAGTTGGAACGCGGCCGGGTAGCGCAACGTGCCGTCCCGGCGGGACAACCGCACCTCGCCGTCCTCCAACGCGGTGCGCAGTGCTTCCAGCCGTTTGGTGCCGAACTCGCAAGCCTCGTCCATGAACAACGTGCCGCGGTGCGCGCGGCTGACCGCGCCAGGCCGGGCCAGCCCCGCTCCGCCGCCGATCAGCCCCGGGATCGAGGTGGAGTGGTGCGGCGCGACGAACGGCGGATCGGTCACCAGCGGTGCCGCACCGGCGAGCTCACCGGCGACCGAGTGGATCGCGGTGACCTCCAGCGCTTCCTGCCTGCTCAACGTCGGCAGCAGGCCGCCGAGCCGCTGCGCCAGCATGGTCTTGCCGGTTCCCGGCGGGCCGACCATGAGCAGGTGGTGGCCACCGGCGGCGGCCACTTCCAGCGCCCACCGCGCCTCCGGCTGGCCGAGCACGTCCGCCAGGTCCGTCCTGGCCGCGGCGGATTCGTCCTGCTGGACCGGTTCCGCCGGGAAGTGGTCGAGTTCGCCTTGCTCCCGCAGCCACGCGATCACCTCCCGCAGGTGGGAGGCACCGAACACCTCGACGTCCTCGACCAGCTGCGCCTCCGCAAGACCGCTCGCAGGCACGATGGCGCGGCGCACGCCTTCCCGCCGTGCTGCGAGCAGCCCGGGCAGCAGCCCGCGAACCGAGCGGATGCGTCCGTCCAGCGCCAGTTCACCGAACAGCACCGTGCCTTCCAGCCGGTGCGGCGGCACCTGTTCCGCACCGGCGAGCACCGCGCACGCGAGCGCAAGGTCGTAAGAGGTGCCCGCTTTCGGCAGCGCCGCCGGCGACAGCGCCAGCGTCACGCAGCTCTTCGGCCAGTCCTCGCGGCAGTTCTGCACCGCCGCGCGGACGCGGTTCTTGGACTCCTGCAACGCCGTGTCCGGCAGGCCCAGCAGCTGCACGCTCGGCAGGCCGCCCTTGCGCACGTCCGCTTCGATCTCCACCAGCGCGCCGTCCACGCCGAACAGCGCGACCGCCCAAGTCCGTCGCAGCACCATTCAGAACACCCCCGGCAAATGCTCGAGGGACGGGCGCCCACGCGGCGGCCACAGGATCGAGATGACGTCGAAGCGGACCGGGCAGCCGGTGAGCTCGCGCTCCGCGAGCCACGCGCGCGCCAGTTCCCGCAGCCGCCGCACCTTGTTCGGCCCCACCGCGTCCAGCGGCGCCCCGTAGTCGACGCCGGATCGGGTCTTGACCTCGCAGAAGATCGCCTGTTGCCCGTCGGTCGCGACGATGTCGAGTTCGCCCTGCGGGCACCGCCAATTCCGCACCAGCACCGCCAACCCCTGCCGCTGCAGGTGTTCGGCCGCCAGCCGTTCACCTGCGCGCCCCAGCGCGTGCTTGCCGTATCCGTCCACATCGGACAAGGCGCCGAGCAGCGGGCTGTAATCGAGCGTTCGAGCCATGGTTTCCCTCCGGGAATGCGAGGCGGAACGCGGCAGCGGAGAAACCGAACCGCGCAACGACCCCGATCACCCGGGGCCGCCATCTCCAAACTGCCCCGCGGCGCGCAGCGCCACCAGACTCAATTGGGAAATCTGTGGATGAACAGCAAGCCTGTGGACAACTCACCGGGCGAGCCCGCGCAGCAAAACGGGCGGCCGCCCACGGCGACCACCCGTTTTCCCCAGCAGGTGCGGCGGCCGAACCGGCCGCGGACAGCCTCAGCTCCCGAACGGACCGTTCTCCGGCAACCGCAGATCCGGCTTGTCCAGCTCCTCCACGTTCACGTCCTTGAACGTGATCACCCGGACGTTCTTGACGAACCGCGCCGGCCGATACATGTCCCAGACCCACGCATCCGACATCGCGACTTCGAAGTAGACCTCCGAGTCGGAATTGCGGACCTGCACGTCCACCGCATTGGCCAGGTAGAAGCGCCGCTCGGTCTCCACGACGTAATTGAACTGCCCGACGATGTCGCGGTACTCCTTGTAGAGCTGCAGCTCCATCTCGGTCTCGTACTTCTCGAGATCCTCGGCGCTCATCGCAGTGCGGGCCGCCCTTCTAGATCGCCGTTGCCCTTACGTTCCCCCATTGTCCACCACATCCTCGTCCGAAGCATCGAACAAACCGGGCTTACTGGTCACGGTGCGTGGCGAGCGCATGCCGTGCAGGCGCGCGGCGCCGACGACGTTCGAATAGCACCAGCGGTGCTCCGGACTCGGCCCGTGCTCCTCCAGCCGCGCCGTGTGATCCGGCGTGCAATAGCCCTTGTGCTCGTCGAGGCCGTACATCGGCAACCGCTCGTGCAGCTCGCGCATGATGCGGTCGCGGGTGACCTTCGCCAGCACCGAGGCCGCCGCCACGCACGCCGCGACCAGATCGCCCTTGAGCACCGCCACGCTCGGCGCCGCGAGCCCCTGCACTCGAAAGCCATCGGTGAGCACGTAGCCCGGGTGCACCGGCATCCGCGCCACCGCCCGGCGCATACCTTCCAGGTTCGCCACGTGGATGCCCAGCGCGTCGACCTCCTCGGGCGGGATGACGACGACCGAGGACGCCACCGCGCGGCGGGTGATCACCTCGTAGAGCCGCTCCCGCTCCGCCTCGGCGAGCACCTTGGAATCGGTGAGCCCGGCGAACCGCTTGCCGTCCCCGGCCTTGAGCACGCACGCCGCCACCACCAACGGCCCGGCGCACGCGCCGCGACCGGCCTCGTCGACGCCGGCCACCGGCCCGAGCCCGCTGCGGTCCAGCGCGCTCTGCAGCGCCCAGTTGCCGCTGCTGCGGCGGATCACCGGCCGTGGTGGCCGCCATTCCGCCGCAGCGGGCGCGAACCGCGCCCCCACGGTCAGTGCCGCCTCCGGGCACGCCGGTCGGACACCACGGCGGTGACCCGCCGGCCCGCCCACAACACCGGGAACGCCGCGGCGAACCCGACGCCTGCGGGCACTCCTGCCTGCCACGCGGGCGCGCCCAGCGCGTCGGCCTGCGGATTCGGTTCGGGGATGCTCTGCCAGCGCGTCGGCGGCAGCACGATGACCTGCGCCTTGCCGATCACGTTGTCCACCGGGACGGTGCCGTTGACGCCGCCGCCGCCTTGGTACCGCGAGTCCTGCGAGTTCCCGCGGTTGTCGCCCTGCACCCACAAGCGTCCCTGCGGCACCGTCACGGGCGCGAACGCCTCGTGCCGTTCCCCCTCGCCGGGCTCCCAGTAGACGTAGGGCTCATCGAGCGGCTTGCCGTCGACCAGCATCCGGTTCTGCGGGTCGCAGCACGACACGGTCTGGCCGCCGGTGGCGATCACCCGCTTGACGAAGTCCTTCTCGTCCGGCGACCCGAAGCCGAGCAGCGACAGCGCGCCCTGGAAGAAACCGGCGACCGGGTTCGACGCCTCCGGCACGTTGAACTCGTTGTTGCCCCAGGTCTCCGGCCCGCGGAACACGACGACGTCGCCGGGTTCCGGGTCGGTGAACCGGTAGGACACCTTGTCCACCAGCACCCGGTCGTTCTGGCAGCCGTCGCAGCCGTGCAGCGTCTGCTCCATCGACTGGGACGGGATGACGTAGACCCGGGCGAGGAAGGTCTGGATGAGCACCGTGAGCACCAGCGCGGTGACGATCAGGATCGGCAGCTCGCGCCAGAAGGAGCTCTTCCGCTCCCGCTTGCGGCGGGAGCGCCGCCCGAAGCGGCCCTTGCCGCCGCCTTCGCGGTTGTCGGCAGGCCCTTCCTGGGGCTCTTCCTCTGGTCCGGTGGAGCGCATGACGTCGGCCACGCGGCCAGGCTACTGGAACGGCACCGGCGCCCGGCGCGCTCCCCCTGCGCGCGCCCGGTCCGTCCGGATCGCCCAGGAAACCGGATGACGTGCGAATTCGCCGATCATTGAGCGCTCGCGCGGAGTTCGACCGGTCCGCGGCGGGGTGCGATGCGGCTCATCCCATCCCGTCGTTCACTCAAAAGTGGATCAGTGCGCGCGAAAACGGCCCGGATGCCGCAGCACCCGGGCCGTTTCCGGAATCCTCGCCGCTAGCGCGGGCTCAGGAGGAGACGGGCTCGCGCCGCTCCTTGATCTTGGCGGCCTTGCCGCGACGCTCGCGCAGGTAGTACAGCTTCGCCCGGCGGACCCGGCCGCGGGCAGCGACCTCGATCTTGGCGATGTTCGGGCTGTGCACCGGGAAGGTGCGTTCCACGCCGACACCGAAGGAGATCTTGCGGACGGTGAAGGTCTCCCGGACACCGTCGCCCTGGCGCCGGATCACAGCGCCCTGGAAGACCTGGTTCCGCTCGCGCGAACCCTCGATGACGCGGACGTAGACCTTCAGCGTGTCGCCAGGCCGGAAGGCCGGGATGTCGGAACGCAGCGACTGGGCGTCCAAAGCGTCCAGGGTGTTCATCGGTGGTCCGTCCTCATCCGTGTCGTAGGCACCCGTGTTCTCGCGCTCCATGGCCCGGCCTGACCGCGGCCACCGCCTGACACGGGGGTGAGCTTGCATTGGTGCGCGCCAGCACAGAATCCGGCTGCAGCAACCGGTCAAGTGTGCCAGACGCGCAGGCAGCCGCCGGAACCGGCCCCGGTGCAGCGGGTGCGATCTCAGTCGTTCCCCTGCTGCGCGGAGTCCTCCGGGGACTGCGCCTCGTCCGCGCCCAGTGTATCCAGCAGCGCCCGGTCCTTGACGTCCAGGGCCTCCGGTGGCAGTGCCGCCAGCAGGTCCGGGCGGCGTTCGCTCGTGCGCCGCAGCGCCTCATCGCGGCGCCACCGCGCGATCGCGGCGTGGTTGCCGGAACGCAGCACGTCCGGCACGGCACGCCCGCGCCACACCTCCGGGCGGGTGTAGCTGGGGCCTTCGAGCAGGCCGTCGGAGAAGGAGTCCTGCTCCGCGGAGGCGGGATTGCCCAGCACGCCCGGCAGCAACCGGGCCACCGACTCGATCATGGTCAGCGCCGCGACCTCACCGCCGACCAGCACGTAGTCGCCGATGGAGACCTCTTCGACCGGCATCCGGCCGGCCGCGTCCTCGACCACCCGCTCGTCGATGCCCTCGTAGCGGCCGCAGGCGAACACCAGCCACGGTTTCGCCGCCCAGCGGACCGCCGTCGACTGCGTGAACGGACGCCCCGCCGGCGTCGGCACGACCAGCGTCGGCTGTTCCGCGCCGGAACCGCACACCGCGTCCAGGGCTTCGCCCCACACGTCCGGTTTCATCACCATTCCCGGACCGCCGCCGTAGGGGCTGTCGTCCACGGCGCGGTGCACGTCGTGGGTCCAGTCCCGCAGGTCGTGCACCCCGACGGAGATCTTCTCGCGTTCGATCGCCTTGCCCAGCAACGCCTGCCGCAACGGGGCCAGGTACTCGGGAAAGATGGAAATGACGTCAATGCGCAACGCTTGCGTTCCTTAGCGCTGGATGGCCTGACCTGCTCGGTCAGCCTTCGAGCAGCCCCTCCGGCGGGTCGAGCACGACCCTGCCCTGGGCGAGATCGACCTCGGGCACGATCTCGGAGACGAACGGCACGAGCTTCTCCTCGTCCTGCGGCGTACCCACGGACAGCAGCTCGCCGGCCGGGGTGTGCAGCACTTCGCGCACCACGCCGACCTCTTCGCCGGTCACCAGGACCACGCGGAGCCCTTCCAGCTCGTGGTCGTGGAACTCGTCCGGATCCGCGGTGGGTTCGAGCTCGTCCGAACCCACCGTCAGCAGCGATCCGCGCAACTGCTCGGCCGCCTCGCGGCCGGAGACTTCCTCGAAAACGACCAGCAGCCGCCCGGCGTGCGGCCGGGCGGCTACCACGGTGAGCTTCTGGGTGCGATCTTCACCCCGCCTCTGCACACCGAGTGCTGCCCCGGAGGCGAAACGCAGCTCCGGACTGTCGGGCAGCACTTCGACAACGAGTTCCCCACGAATGCCGTGCGGCTTGACCACTCGACCCACGGCCAGGGTGCGGGACTGTTGTTCGCGCATCTGCGTTCAGCGGTCGGTGTCAATCACGTCGACCCGGATGCCGCGACCACCGATGCCGGACATCACGGTCCGCAACGCGGTCGCCGTCCGCCCACTGCGGCCGATGACCTTGCCCAGGTCGTCCGGGTTGACGTGCAC
>NZ_JAFRFW010000898.1:0-3267 GCF_017434145.1 Saccharopolyspora sp.
CCCGCCGAGCAACCCGCCGAGTCCGAGCCGCTGTTCCAGCGCCCGTGGCGAGCGGGTGACGACGTGTTCCACCCGGAGCACGGGCACGGCTGGGTGCAGGGCGCCGGGCTCGGCCGGGTCACGGTCCGGTTCGAGACCGCGCGCACCGGCCGCGGGCGGGCGCGCACGTTCGGTGCCGAAGACCCGGCGCTGAAACCGGCCGACCCGCTCGACAGCCTCGGCTGGTGAACCGCTGCGGCTCGCCGCGGCACCGCCCCGGGACTCAGCGCCGGACCGAGTCGTTGTTCGTCGGCATGGGCGGCAGGTGCCTGCGGTAATGGCCGATCCACTTGCGCGGTGCCGAGGTCTGCACCGCCTGCTCCACCGCGCGGGGCACGCGGCTGAACGGCGGGAGGTGGAACCGGTAGCGCACGCCCGGGGTGTCCGCGACGGACGGCGGTTCCTCGACGAGCCAGCGCTCGAGCTCCGGGTGCCGGGAGCTGAATCCGGCGTCGGCCGGGTAGAACTCCAGCGCTACCCGCCGCTCCGGGTGCACCGGCCGGTTCTGCTCGATCCACGGCAGCCGGCCGATGCCGATGGCGGAGATCTCCTTCCACGGCACGCCGAACACCTCACCGCGGGTGCGCGCGTAGAAGCCGCTGCGGTCCACCAGGAAGCCGCGGCTGTTGAGCATCCCGCTCGCGGAGAACGCGAACCACAGGAACACGACCCCGAACACCAGCTGCCAGATCCACATGCCGACCGTGTTGCCGCGGTTGACCAGGGTCGCCGCGCACAGCACGGTGAGGAACCCGCTCACCCCGCCGCCGAGCAGCAGCATCCGGAAGGTGCCCGCGGAAACGTCGACGTCCCGGGCCTCCGGGCCGAGCCCGATCGGCGCGGCCGGCTCCTGCGGGCGTTCGTCCCGGCCGTAGACGCGCGTCCCCGGGCCACCCTGGGCGTTGCCTTGGTTCAGGGTGGTCTTCTCGGTGGTCCTGCCCGGCACGGTCGCCCATTCCCGTTCCGCCCGGTCCGCGCGCTGCCATCCGCCAGGTAGCCATTTCATGCCCGCCAGGGTAGCGGCGCGCACTCCGGGCGATCGGCCTCGGTGACCCGGAACCCGGGTGGCATCAGGGTGATTTCCGGGTTTCCCCGTGCGTCGAGGTCAGGCCGCGCGCAGCAGCAGCGCGTCGCCCTGGCCGCCACCGCCGCACAGCGCCGCCGCGCCCTGCCCGCCGCCGCGGCGCCGCAGCTCGAGCGCGAGGTGCAGCGCCAGCCGGGCGCCGGACATGCCGATGGGGTGGCCGAGCGCGATGGCACCGCCGTTGACGTTCACCGCGTCCTCGCTGAGCCCGAGCGCCTGCGCGGAGACCAGCCCGACCGCGGCGAACGCTTCGTTGATCTCGACGAGGTCCAGCTCGGCGGTGCGCTGCCCGCCCTTGGCCAGCGCGGCCTTGATCGCGTTCGACGGCTGCTCGTGCAGGCTCGCGTCCGGCCCGGCGACGACGCCGTGCGCGCCGATCTCGGCCAGCCAGTCCAGTCCGAGCTCGTCGGCCTTGGCCTTGCTCATCACCACGACCGCGGCGGCGCCGTCGGAGATCTGCGAGGCCGAGCCCGCGGTGATCGTCCCGTCCGGTGCGAACGCCGGGCGCAGTTTGCCGAGGCCGTCCGCGGTGGTGTCGGCCCGGATGCCTTCGTCGCTGTCGACCACGACCGGGTCGCCCTTGCGCTGCGGCACGCTGACCGGCGCGATCTCCTCGGCGAACACGCCCCGCTCGGCCGCGGCTCCGGCGCGCTGGTGCGAGCGGGCGGCGAACTCGTCCTGCGCGCGGCGGGTCAGGCCGTGCCGGGAGTTGTACTTCTCGGTCGAGGCACCCATCGCCATCTGGTCGAACGCGCAGGTCAGGCCGTCGAAGGACATGTGGTCGACGAGCTGGCCGTCACCGAACTTGATGCCTTCGCGGGAGTTGGTCAGCAGGTGCGGGGCCTGCGTCATGGACTCCTGCCCGCCCGCGACGACCACGTCGAACTCGCCCGCCCTGATCAGCTGGTCGGCCAGGGCGATCGAGTCCAGCCCGGACAGGCAGACCTTGTTGACGGTGAGCGCGGGAACGTCCATCGGGATGCCGGCGCCGACCGCGGCCTGCCGGGCCGGGATCTGCCCGGCTCCGGCGGTCAGCACCTGGCCCATGATCGTGTACTGCACCTGCTCCGGCGGCACGCCCGCGCGTTCCAGCGCGGCCCTGATCGCCACCGCGCCGAGCTGGGCGCCGCTGAAGTCCTTCAACGAGCCGAGCAACCGCCCCATCGGGGTGCGTGCTCCAGCAACGATCACAGACGAGCCCACTGCCGCCTCCCGGTTCGTTCGACTCCGGTCCATTCGACCACCGACGCCATCATGCCCCTGCCGAGGCTGGCCGGACCATACCCGGCGTGGCACGCGGTGCCAGCCGGTTCGCGGGGTGCGCTCGGGCACATGCGGGAGGGAAGCGGCAGCGCTCCCCTCCCCTGCCGATCAGCAGTTGCCGCGGCCTGCCGTGGTGTCGCAAAGCGCGGACTCCGCGGACCAGGACAGCTCGCTGCGCGCGTCGGTCCCCAGTTTCCGGGAGGCCGAGACGTCGGTGTCCGCTCCCGAATCACCCTTCAGCCAGTACCGGACCTCGTACTCGCCGCCCCCGCTGGAGTAGGTGAACGCGTAGAACGGCGCGGGCACCGGCGCCGGCCCGAAATCCGGCGACAGCCAGGCATCTTCGCCTTCCGCAGCATGCGGATCGATGTAGAGGCAGTCGTAGGTGGCGCCCTCGAAGGTGCACTTGCGCGGTTCACCGCCGCCGTAGCGGCCGACCGAATCGACCTTCGTGACGCCGTTGGTGGCGAGCCGTTGGTAGATGTCCTCGCACGCGCCTTCGTCGCAGGCGTGCCAAGCCGACCACGCGGCCGCACGGGATTCCGCAGCGGAAGCACCATCCGCGGCCGAGTCGCAGTACCGACCCACGACGTGCGCGGCGGCCGTCTTCGCCGCCGACCGCGAATCCACTGCGGTGGCAGCGGTTTCCTGCGCCCCCAGACCTGCCGAGTCGAGCTGCCAGATGCCGACACCGGGGTTGAAGAACAAGCCGTCGGCGCGCTGCTGCGGATCGGCCAGCGCCGTCTGGTCGTCGTAGCGGGACAACGTCATCGGGGCGGGTGCGGCCCCGGAACCCGCGACCTCCGGCCAGGTCGGGGCCAGCGTGAGGTTGGTGGCATCGGCCGCGCTCAGCCCGCAATCCTCGGCTGCGGCGGCATCCG
>NZ_JAFRFW010000899.1:0-7418 GCF_017434145.1 Saccharopolyspora sp.
CGCGGCCGGGCAGCGAGTGCTGGTCGAGTACGCCAGGAACGGGGACCTCGGCAGGCACCTGCGCAGGCTGCGCCGCGAGCTGTCGCAGCGCCGAGTCCTGGTGGTCGATCAGCTGGCGGGATCGGGCGTCGAGGTATTCGGCGACGAAGCGGGCGCGCACGTGGTGCTGCCGCTGCCGGACGCCGGCGCGGAGCGGCGGGTGGTGCACCGCGCAGCCGGTCAGGGGCTGGTGCTCGACGGTCTGCGGCGGCACCACCACGGGGCTCAGCAGTGGTGCGGCATCGCCTTCGGCTACGCCTCGTGTTCGCGCGCTGACCTGGAGCGTTCGGTCCGGGAGCTGGCGCGCTGGTGCGCCGAGGAGGCCGGTGTCCGGACCGGCTCGGCCCGGTAGGGTTCCGCGCATGACTCAGCGCAAGATCCGGGTGGCCGTCGTCTTCGGCGGGCGCAGCACCGAGCACGGCGTTTCCTGCCTGTCCGCGGGCAGTGTTCTGGCCCATCTGGATCCGGAGCGCTTCGAGGTGGTGCCGGTCGGCATCACCCGCGAGGGCGCGTGGGTGCTGGGTACCGGAGACCCCGCCGAGCTGGAGATCCGCGACCGGCGCGCCCCCGAAGTCACCACGGGCACTGCCGTGGCGCTGCCCGGCGACCCGACGCGGCGCGACCTCATGCTGGTCGAACCGGGCCGCGGCGGCGAGATCCTGTCCGGTGTGGACGTTGTTTTCCCGGTGCTGCACGGGGCTTTCGGCGAGGACGGCACCATTCAAGGGCTGCTGGAGATGGCCGACGTGCCGTACGCGGGGCCCGGTGTGCTCTCCAGCGCGGTGTCGATGGACAAGGAGTACACCAAGAAGCTGCTGGCGGCCGAAGGGCTCGCGGTCGGGTGCTACGAAGTGCTCCGCCGCGACCAGTCCACTCTGGACGATCGGCAGCGGGAACGGCTGGGGCTGCCGGTCTTCGTCAAACCCGCCCGCGCCGGTTCGTCGCTGGGCATCAGCAAGGTCACCGGCTGGGCGGAGCTCGACGAGGCCATCGCCGAGGCCCGCCGCACCGACCCGAAGGTGATCATCGAGTCGGCGGTGACCGGCCGCGAGGTCGAGTGCGGCGTGCTGGAATTCCCGGACGGGCGGGTGGAAGCCTCGCTGCCCGCCGAACTGCGGGTGACCGGCACCGCCGACTGGTATGACTACGAGTCCAAGTACCTCGACGACGTCACCGAGTTCGACATCCCCACCAAGGTCGGCGACGACGTGGTCGAACGGCTGCGGTCGGCTGCCGTGGCCGCGTTCCGCGCGCTGGACTGCCAAGGGCTGGCGCGGGTGGACTTCTTCGTCGCCGAGGACGGCGAGCTGATCGTCAACGAGGTCAACACGATGCCCGGGTTCACCTCGATCTCGCTGTACCCGCGGATGTGGGCGCAGACCGGGGTGGACTACCCGGCGCTGCTGAGCACGCTGATCGACACCGCGCTTTCCCGCGGCACCGGCCTGCGCTGACCCGCGCTTTCCCGAGTGAACGGCCTGCTCGTCCCGCTAGATTGGTCGAACGGTCCGTTCACCCCTGGTGAACTTCGCTCCCCGGCGCCTGCCCGACACGCCCGCGCATCGTCCATTCCGAGCAGCTCCGAGCAGAGTGAACGGCCTGTTGGTCCGAATAGGTTGGTCGAACGGGCCGTTCGCTCGCGGAGTTCGGCCGGGAGGAGACCGGCGTCAGGGGAAGGCCGGCGTCAGGGGAAGACGGGCTGTTTCGGCATGGTGCGGCGGATCAGGCCGGAGAGGTCCTGCACCGGGCCGGAACCGGAGTTCGCGGGCGCGGTCAGCGCCACGTGCACCGGGCGGTCCACCGCCAGCCACGAGGTGTTGCCCGCCTCGGAAAGCCGCAGCCAGCTCACCCCGGAGATGTCGACCAGCGGCGAGGTCGGGGTGAGTTCGGCCGGTGCGGGCATCCCGCAGCGCACCGTCACGGGATCGTGCTCGGCGTCGCCCCACGCGACCGTGCCCGGCGGCGCCGGCTCGGCCAGCGGCCGCCGCGGCACCGGTTCACCGTCGAGCACCAGTTCCGGCGGCAGCGCCGCGAGCAGCTTCGAGCACTCCGGCCCGCCCGCGTCCGGCGCAGGCACCGGCGGCAACGCGAGCGGACCGCTGCGGCGGGCCTGCTGCTCGGCCACGACCGCGTCGCGCTGCTGCTTCTGCGAGTACCAGGAGACCAGTCCGAGCGCGCCGACGCCGACCGCCAGCAGCCCGCTGAGCACGAGCGCCACGATCAGCACCGGCCGGGGCACTCCCGGCTGTTGGTCGAACACGCCGCCCACTACAGCACGGTCCCGCGACGCGGCCGGAAGGCCCCGTCACAGGTGTACGACGGGACACGTCAGCGTGCGGGTGATCCCTTCCACGTTCTGGATGCCTGCCACCACCATTTTCCCGAGCTGGTCGACATTCTCCGCTTCAGCGCGCACGATCACGTCGTACGGGCCGGTCACGTCCTCGGAAGTGAGCACGCCCGGCGCCCCGGAGATCTCGGCGGCAACGGCGGCGGCCTTGCCGACCTCGGTCTGGATGAGGATGAATGCCTGAACCACGGCGTGCCCCTTCGTCTCGGCCTCGGCGGGGTAGGAAACTGGCAGGAAACTACCCCATCGGGCCGTGCGGTTGCTCGAGGATTCAGGAGGTCAGAGGTGGCTTCGGACACTTCGGCGCAGGAGAAGACGGTGTCCGAGGCCGGCGAGTTCGGCCTCATCCACCGGGTGACCTCCGGGCGCCCGCAGCCTCCGTCCACGCTGCTCGGTCCCGGGGATGACGCCGCGGTGCTGGCCGCGCCGGACGGCCGCGTGGTCGCCACCACCGACGTGCTGGTCGAGCAGGTGCACTTCCGCTTCGACTGGTCCAGCCCGCACCAGGTGGGCCGCAAGGCGGTGGCGGTGAACCTGTCCGACCTGGCCGCGATGGGCGCGGTGCCGACCGGGCTGCTGGTCGGCATGGGCGCCCCGCCGGAGACCGCGACCGGCGTGGTCGACGACCTGGCCGCGGGCATGTGGGAGGAGGCGCAGCGCGCGGGCACCGGCCTCGCGGGCGGGGACATGGTCGGCGCGCCGGTGCTGACGCTGTCGATCACCGCGCTCGGCGACCTGCAGGGCCGCACCCCGGTCACCCGCGGCGGGGCGCGGCCGGGCGACGTGGTGGCGGTCGCGGGCAGGCTCGGCTGGGCCGCCGCGGGATTGGCGGTGCTGGGGCGCGGATTCCGGTCCCCGGTCGCCGTCGTGGGCGCGCAGCGGGTGCCGGAACCGCCGTACGCGGCAGGCCCGGCCGCCGCCGACGCCGGTGCCACCGCGATGATCGACACCTCCGACGGCCTGCTGGCCGACCTCGCGCACATCGCGGAGGCGTCGCAGGTGAGCATCGACGTGCGCAGCGAGCTGGTCGAGGTGCCGCAGCGGCTCACCGAGGTCGCTTCGGCGCTGGGCGCGGACGCGCGGCACTGGGTGCTCACCGGCGGTGAGGACCAGGCGCTGGTGGCGACGTTCCCGCCGGACCTGCCGCTGCCGGAGGGCTGGCGCGCGCTCGGCGAGGTCGGCGAAGGCACCGGAGTCACCGTCGACGGAGCCGGTTACGAAGGTTCTGCGGGCTGGGAGCACTGGCGCTGACGTCCTCGCCGCGCGAGCGCAGCGATCGGCCCGGCCGCCGCGCATGAAAAGGACCGGCGGAACGGATCCCGCCGGTCCTTCGCAGCCGGTGCCGCTCAGCCGGAAGTGGCCGCCTGCGGACCGCTCGTGCGGTCGTTCTCCTCCATCAGCGGACGGCCCGCCGTCTCCTTCATCAGCAAGATCGGTACCAGCGCCACCAGCGCCGCGCCCATCAGGTAGTAGCCGGGGAAGAAGGAATTCCCGGTGATCTCCACCATCGACTCGTTGATCAGCGGCGCGGTCCCGCCGAACGCGGCGGTGGAGAGGTTGTAGCCGATGCTGAACGCCGCGTACCGCACCTTGGTCGGGAACATCGCGGGCAGCGTCGCCGCCAGCGGCCCGACGAGCTGGACGTGCCCGATGCCCAGCAGCGTCAGCCCCAGCAGCGTCGTGACCATGGTGCCCTGCGAGATCAGCAGGAACGCCGGGTAGGGCAGCACGATGAAGCAGATCGCCGCGGACAGGAAGACCGGTTTGCGCCCGACCCGGTCCGACAGCGCCCCGACCGGCGTGATCAGCACCATCATCACCGCCACGACCAGCAGCAGCGGCACCAGCACCTGGTATTCCTGCCCCTCCGGGACGGACAGGGTGTCTTCCAGGTAGGTCTCCATGTAGGTCAGGATCGTGTAGTTGGCGACGTTGATGAGCACCACGACGCCCATCAGGATCAGCAGCTGCCGCCAGTGGCCCTTGATCAGCGCCTTCAGCGGGGAGCGGGCGACGTTGCCGGAGGCCTCGAGGTTCTTGAACGCCGGGGTGTCCTCCAGCTTGGAGCGCAGGTAGAGCCCGATCAGGCCGAGCGGGCCGGCCAGCAGGAACGGCACCCGCCAGCCCCAGGACTCCATGGCCGCCTCGGGCAGCGCCAGGATCAGCAGCGTCGGCACCAGCGCGCCGAGCCCGAACCCGGCCAGCGTGCCGAATTCCAGCCAGCTGCCGTAGAAACCGCGTTTGCGGTTGGGCGCGAACTCGGCGATGTAGGTGGCCGCGCCGCCGTACTCACCGCCGGTCGAGAAGCCCTGCAGCATCCGGCACAGCAACAGCAGCATCGGCGCCAGGATGCCGATCGTGTCGTAACCCGGCAGCAGGCCGAGCACGAACGTCGACCCGGACATCAGCAGGATCGTGACCGCGAGCACCTTCTGCCGCCCGATCCGGTCGCCCAGCGGGCCGAAGAACAGGCTTCCCAGCGGCCGGAACAGGAAGGACATCGCGAAGACCGCGAACGTCGAGACGGTCCCCCACGGGCCGGGGAAGAACTGCTGACCCACGTAGCTCGCGACGTAGGCGTAGACACCGAAGTCGTACCACTCGGTGGTGTTGCCGATCGCTGCGGCGCCCACCGCGCGTCGTAGCAGCGACCGCTGTTCCGGCGTTACCTCGTCCGTTCCCTGTGCAGTCATGAGGGTGTGTGCCACCTCCGGGTCGTGCCGTCCACGGTGTGTGAACACGTTTGGAGTACCGAGAACTTAGCCGAGTAGCCGTTCGCTGACCACCGAATCGGCCACATCTGTGCCGTTTCGATAGTTGTGCGGAGCAGGTAAAACCTCGTTTCGGAGGCGGTCGTGCACGCACTGTCCGGCGGCCGGGCGGCGGTGCGATGCTGATCACGGGCCGCGACGAAGATCGCGAGATGGTGGACTGCATGGTCAACTCGTTCGGGGAACATGATGACGCCGTGCAGTGTCCGCCGTCACGCCGCCCCGCGCCGCTCGGGGCGGCCGCGGGCTCGGTTCCGGCCGATCGCTAGAGTGCGCGCTCATGGCACGTCCCTTGCATGAGGTCGGCGAGGCGGGCTGGGCCGAGGCGCTGGAGCCGGTCGCCGACCAGATCACGGCCATGGGTGAGTTCCTGCGCGCCGAGGTCGCTGCGGGTCGCAACTACCTGCCTTCCGGGGACAACGTGCTGCGGGCCTTCCAGCAGCCCTTCCACGACGTGCGGGTGCTGATCGTCGGCCAGGACCCGTATCCGACGCCGGGGCACGCGGTCGGCCTGAGCTTCTCCGTGGCCGAGGGCGTGCAGCCGCCGAAGAGCCTGATCAACATCTTCCGCGAGTACTGCTCCGACCTCGGCCACCCGAAGCCCTCCGGCGGCGACCTCACGCCGTGGACCGAACAGGGCGTGCTGCTGCTCAACCGCGCGCTGACCGTGCAGCCGAGCAAGCCGGCCGCGCACCGCGGCAAGGGCTGGGAGGTCGTCACCGACCAGGCCATCCGCGCGCTGGCCGCCCGCGAGCAGCCGATGGTGGCGATCCTGTGGGGCAACGACGCGCGCAGCACCCGCGGGCTCATGCCGGGCGTGCAGTGCGTCGAGTCGGTGCACCCGAGCCCGATGTCGGCCGACCGCGGCTTCTTCGGCTCCCGCCCGTTCAGCCGCGCCAACGAGATCCTGCGGGAAGCGGGCGCCGAGCCGGTCGACTGGAAGCTCCCCTGAACGCTCCGGCCGGCCGCCGCCGGTGAACGCGCTGTGATCGAACAGCCCTCCGGCGTGTCCGCGAGGCGCCGGTTCGGCGGATGGTCCGGCTCGGCATCCGGTCGTACATTGGCCGTGCGGTGGACTTGTGCGCGCCGATGGAAGAAGGCTTGTCATGGGTGCCGGAGGTGGTCTGACGCGCCTGCTGCGCAGGGTGTGGCCGGGAGCCAACCCGCTGCGGCGCCGGACCGACCTGTTCGAGCCGGCGGCACTGCTGGTCGTGCTGGTGCTGACCGCGGTGGCGGTGGTCGCCGCGCTGCTGGTCTCGCAGTCGGTGCTGCACTCGCACCTCGCCGAGGTGCGTGCCGAGCAGGCGTCCCGGCACGCGGTGCAGGCGCGGGTGCTGGCTCAGCTCAACGGCGACGATCCAGTGACGCGGCCCGTCGCGGTGGGTTGGAGCCCGAGCCCGCAGCAGGAGCGGTTCGCGGTCGTCGAAGCGCCGGTGAACGGCCCGCTGCCCGCGGAGCTGCCGATCTGGGTGGACCGGGAGGACCGCCCGGTCCCGCCACCGCGCCCGCCTGCCGAGGCGGCGCAGGCGGCCGGTACCGCGGGAGCCGGAGTGCTGATCGGGTCCGTGCTCGGGCTGTCGGTGCTCTACGGCGGCGCCCGCTGGGTCGTGCGCAGGCAGCGGCTCGCGGCCTGGGAAGCGGAATGGGCGCAGGTCGGCCCCAAGTGGCGGCACTACTGGCCGTGAAGGCCCGCAGGCCGTGAGAGCGCGAGACGCGAAGAACCCCGGGGCGGTCGGACCACCCCGGGGTTCTTCGTGCGATTCGAGCGTTCAGCCGCGAACGACCTTGCCCGCCTTCAGGCAGGAGGTGCACACGTTCATCCGCTTGCGCCCGGAAAGACCGATCTTGGCGTGCACGGTCTGGATGTTCGGGTTCCACCGGCGCCTGGTCTTCCGGTGGGAGTGCGAGACCAAGTTGCCGAAGCCCGGCCCCTTGTTGCAGACGTCGCAGACGGCAGCCACGTCAGACACCCCTAACTTTCGCGTTCGACGTGCTCCCACGCCGGCGGCGGGGAAGCCTGGGTTTCGGTTGCGGCGATGGTCCGCACGAGCGCTGCCCGCTTGGTGGTCCCGCCGGCTGCGCGCCGAGGAGGACCGCGTCCCGCTGGGCCTGCTGCTCGCCAGGGTCGCGCCGCGCCTCCCGGCAGTGCCCTCCGGCGGGATCGTCGATGCGATCTGCCGGTACCGTCCTCGCGCGGAGGCCGGGCCGGGCGTACAGCCATGCGGATGCCCTGGGCCATCGCCGCCCAAGACCCGGAC
>NZ_JAFRFW010000900.1:0-12460 GCF_017434145.1 Saccharopolyspora sp.
ATCGACGCGCTGCCGCTGACCGAGGCGACGGGTCTGCCGTTCGCGTCCGGCAAGGACGGGGTCGCGCACGCGTGCGGGCACGACGCGCACACCACGATCCTGCTGGGCACGGCGTTGGCGCTGGCAACGGCGCCGGAGCTGCCCGGGCGCATCCGGTTGATCTTCCAGCACGCCGAGGAGGTCATGCCGGGTGGCGCGCTGGACGTGCTCTCGGCCGGTGGGCTCGACGGCGTGGAACGGATCTTCGGATTGCACTGCGACCCGCGACTGCCGGTCGGCCGGGTCGGGGTGAAGCCGGGCGCGATCACCTCGGCCAGCGATCTGCTGGAGATCCGGCTGAACTCGCCGGGCGGGCACACCTCGCGGCCGCACTTGACCGCGGACCTGGTGCACGCGCTGGGCACGCTGGTCACGGGACTGCCCGCGCTGCTGTCCCGCCGCGTCGATCCGCGCACCGGGACGGTGCTGGTGTGGGGTGCGGTGCACGCGGGGGAGGCGCCGAACGCGATCCCGCAGAGCGGTGTGCTCACCGGCACGCTGCGCACCGGGGACCGGGGGACGTGGGCGGAGCTGGAGCCGCTGGTGCGGGAGCTGGTCGGCGGTTTGCTGGCGCCGCTCGGCGTCGGTTTCGACCTGCACCACCGGCGTGGGGTTCCGCCGGTGGTCAACGAGGCCGACAGCACCGAGTTGATGTCCGCGGCGATCCAGCGGGCGCTGGGTGAGCACGCGGTGACCGGTACGCCGCAGTCTTCCGGCGGGGAGGACTTCGGCTGGTACCTGGAGCACGTGCCGGGGTCGTTCGTGCGGCTCGGAGTTCGTTCCGGGCAGGCGCGGGCGCGGGACCTGCACCAGCCGACGTTCGATCTCGACGAGCGTGCGCTGCTGGTGGGAATCCGCGTGATGGTGGGGACCGCGCTGGCGGCCTTGGCGGAGTGAGCCGGCCCGGCCGGATGGCACTCACCCGATCGGGATGTATCTGTGCGGAGGTTCGCGGCCTCTATCAAGTATGACCGCGAACCTGCTCGCACGAGCTTCCCTGAGCCATCCACCTTCCCGCCGGGACGCGGACGTGCCGCGGCCGGAACCCGGCGATGCCGAGCGCTCCGATCTCCGCGATCCGGGCGCCGAGGCCGTCCCCGCAGGATCCAGGCACGGTGCGTTGACCGTGCCCGCGGCTGAGCACGTATTAGGTGCGGAGGCACTGCGCGCGTTGCTCGGTGACGGAACCTGGGTCGAGATCGTTCCCGGCGTCGCCGCACCATCCGGGCTCGCCGGGAAACCAGCGGTACGGGCCGAGGCGGCGTTGCTGCGCGCGGGACCGCACGCGGTCCTGTCCGGGCCGACCGCTGTTGCCATGCACGGTTGCACCGAGGCCGATGGTGCTGACTCCTTGCACGTGACGGTGCCTTACGACCAGCAGCCACGGCCGTCGCCGGGACTGGTGGTACGCCAAGCGTGGATCCGCGAGTCCGATGTGCTCGAACTCGACGGACTGCGGGTGTACACATTGGACGCCGCGTTGGCCGAATTGCTGTGCACCGGACCGCCGCGCACTGCGCTGGCTTGCCTGGAGCAGGCCATGGCGGTGCTCGGCGGTGCCGCGCTGCGGTTCCGATCCGCGGTGACCGAACAGGTGGCCCGCAGGAACGATCGCCGCGGTACTCGTCGTGCCGCGGAGTTGCTGGACTTGGCGCGCACCAGCCCCTCGGGTGCGATGCCGGTGGTGGCCCGGATCCACGCCGCGTCGGCGGGAGTTCAGGGATGAGCGCCGCCGGGAACGTCACATGTCGCCTTGTGATGAATGCAGTCAGATGCGTTATGTTCGGCGATGGACCCGGCTCGCCGAACCGAGCCCGTGCCGCAGTGCGACGTTTCGCGCGTAGTCGGCCCGGGCGCGTCACCGGGACTAGGAGGTCGCGAAGTGTCGCGAGAAGCCCCGCGGTCGTCAGCCGGTTCCGGGCAGATTCAGGTGGACCACGGCACGAGACGGGCTCCCTCCGCCACGGATGCGAATACCGGGCGGTGCGCGGCGGACACGGACTCGCACGCTCCGGATTCGACGCGCGGCGGGCGGATCGAGTTGGTGCTGCTCGACGTCGGCGGCCCGATCTACGACGACTCCTGGTATCGGGAGGCGCTGCTGCGCGCGACCTGCGAGCTGGTCGCGGAGAACGGCGGCGTGCTCGTGGAAGCCGAGTTCCAGCAGGTCTACGACGCCCGGCGGCAGTCGCAGAGCGGTTCGCTGCGAACCGCGATCGCCGAGCACTTCCTCGGACCCGGGCAGCGCGAGCGGTTGTCCGACCGGGCGGAGAGCTACTGGTTCTACCCGCCTGCGGCGCTGCACCCGGATGTGCTGCCCGCGCTGCGGGAACTGTCCGAGCGGTACCGGCTGGGGGTGGTCGCCAACCAGCGCGCGGTCGTCTTGGACGCGCTGCGGCGCGATGGAGTCGCAGGGTTCATCGACTTCTGGGCGATCTCCGAGCTGGTGGGAGCGGCCAAACCCGACCCGGCCATCTTCCGGCACGCGCTGCGGCAGGCCGGGGTGGCTCCGCAGCACGCGGTGCACGTCGGCAATCGCCTGGACTCCGACGTGCGCGGTGCACAGCAGCTCGGGATGCGCACGGTTTGGGTGGTGCGCGGCGAAGCTCCACCGGATCCGACGCAGCAGCAGCTGCGCGAGCCGGACATCGCCGTGTTCTCGCTGGCGGAAGCGCCCGGGGCGGTGGACCGGTTGCAGCAGCGAGTCCGGTAGCCGGCTGCCTGTTCCCGGGCGGCCCGGAGCCGCCCTGGCCCGTGCGGAGCCTGCGCTCGCGGTCGGCTGCCGGCGATCTCCGAGTGCACTCCGGACCCGCGCAGCTATTCGGCCAGCGGTTCCGGGACATCGGAATCGACCACGACCGCGTCGAAGTCGGTCAGCGGCACGGCGCGGATGGGCATGCCGCTGGCGCCGTACTGCTCGACGAGGCTTTCGATGCGCACGCGGCCGTGTGCGAGCACTTCCCGCCGGATCCGCTCGCGCCGCTGCTGCTGGGAGATCGTTCCGCCGTCCGCCTGGACCAGGTCGACCTCTCCACCGACGTGTGGCGATCGTGTGATCACCGCACGCGCGGTGTGCGGCGGCGGTTCTCGCCCAGCGGGGCGGGTGGAATCAGGGTCCGACGTTCCCGCAAGGACGGATGCGCAGCTTCTCCACGTAGTCCTCGGGAGCGCCCGCGGCCTCCGCCGCGTCGGCCATCACGCCGAGGTAGCGCGCGGACGGCAACCCGCCCTCGTAGGCGTCCAGCACGTAGAGCCAGGCCAGCACCGGACCGTCGAGTGTCTGCACGCGTAGCCGCAGCTTCTTGTGCATCTGCAGCTCGGAGCCTTCCCAGCGGTCGAGCTGTCGTTCGTCCTCGGGGCTGACGTCGTAAAGCACGGTGAACACTTGCTCGCCGGGGTGCTCGACGATCGTCGCCAGCGCGCCTTCCCAGCCGTAGTCCTCACCGCCGAAGGTCAGCCGCCAGTCCATCAGCCAGCCCGTTCCCGCCATCGGCGAATGCGGGGCTCGGTCCATCATCTGGGCCGGGTCCATGTTGGACCCGTACGCGGCGTACAGCGGCACGTCCCACAGGGTAGCGATCGTTGTGCCGGATGTCGGAGTGGACCACGTCACCGCTTGCGCGTCGGGGTTCCGGAAACCGGCGAATCGCCGGTACCACCCGGATCGGTGACGGTCCGCGCGGCGTACGGTGAGCCCGGCGCCCACAAGGCACGGAGCACGGGAGGAACGCAGAAGTGACCCGCATCGTGATCATGGGAGGCGGGCCTGCGGGCTACGAGGCGGCTCTGGTCGCAGCGCAGAACGGGGCCGACGTGACGCTGGTGGAGCCGGATGGCCTCGGCGGTGCGTGCGTGCTCTACGACTGCGTCCCCTCGAAGACCTTCATCGCTTCCGCGGGGGCCAGGTCGGCCGTGCGCGACGCCGGTGAGTTGGGCATCCGTGCGGTCGCGGACGGCATCGAGCCCGAGGTCGCCGTGGTGCACGGCCGGGTCAAGGGGCTCGCGCTGGCGCAGTCCGCGGACATCCGCTCGCGGGTGCGCCGGGAAGGTGTGCAGGTCATCGCCGGCCGGGCGCGATTCACCAACCCGGCAACCGGCTTGGCCCAGCACCACATCGGTGTCGAACGCCTCGACGGCGGAGTGGACGAGCTGGTCGCCGACGTGGTGCTGATCGCCACCGGTGCCACGCCGCGGGTGCTTCCCGGCGCGGTGCCGGACGGCGAACGCATCCTGGACTGGCGGCAGCTCTACGACCTGCCGGAACTGCCGGATCACCTGGCGGTCATCGGGTCCGGTGTCACCGGCGTCGAGTTCGCCTCCGCCTACACCGAGATGGGCGTGAAGGTCACCATGGTCTCCAGCCGGGACCGGGTGCTGCCGCACGAGGACGCCGACGCGGCAGGCGTGCTGGAAGAGGTCTTCGCCGAGCGCGGTACCGAGGTCGTCAAGCACGCCCGTGCGGAACGAGTGGAGCGCACCGACAAGGGCGTGCTGGTGCACCTCGCCGACGGCAGGCAGGTCGAGGCCAGCCACGCGTTGATGACCGTGGGCTCGGTGCCCAACACCGGTGACATCGGGCTGGACCGAATCGGCCTGGAGACCGACGGCGGCGGCTACGTACCGGTGGACCGGGTGTCCCGCACGAAGGTTCCCGGGGTGTACGCGGCGGGCGACTGCACCGGTCTGCTGCTGCTGGCGTCGGTGGCGGCGATGCAGGGACGCATCGCGATGTGGCACTCGCTGGGCGAGGGCGTCAGCCCGATCAAGCTGAAGACGGTCGCGGCCAACGTGTTCACCCATCCCGAGATCGCAACGGTCGGGATCAACCAGCAGGCGATCGACTCCGGCGAAGTCCCCGCGCGGACGGTGAAACTGCCGTTGGCGACGAATCCGCGGGCCAAGATGGAAGGTCTGCGGCGGGGTTTCCTCAAGGTGTTCTGCCGCCCGCAGACCGGTGTCGTCGTCGGTGGCGTGGTCGTCGCGCCGAACGCCAGCGAACTCGTGCTGCCCATCGCGCTGGCGGTGCAGAACCAGATCACCGTGGACAACCTGGCGAACACGTTCTCGGTGTACCCGTCGCTGACGGGCTCGCTGACCGAGGCCGGGCGCCAGCTGATGCGCCACGACGACCTCGACTGACCGGGTAAGCGGTCGTCCGGTTCGATCGTCCGGACCGCCTCCGCACCGAGCGGTCGTTTTCGCGGCCCGCGGTTCGGGAAGCCGGGCTCGGGAAGCACGGGAGGTTGCACGGTTATGTCCACACCGGTTCTGGTCTACGACGGTGACTGCGGTTTCTGCACGCGCAGCGTGCGGCTGGCCGAAAAGCTGCCGCTGCGCGCGGAGCTGACGCCCTGGCAGGAGGCCGACCTCGCCGCATTGCGCACCACCGAGCAGCGGGCGCGGCACGAGGTGCTCTGGGTCAACGAGGAAGGTCGCGTGTTCGGTGGGGCGCGTGCGGTGGCCGAACTGCTCAAGCATTGCGGCGTGCCGTGGTCGGTGCTCGGCGTGCTGATCTCGGCTCCGGTGCTGCGGACCCTTGCTGACCTGGCGTATCGCTGGGTTTCAGCCAACCGCCACCGGCTGCCCGGTGCCACGCCGGCCTGTCAGCTGCCTGCCGAGCAGCGGCCCGGCGCCTGACCCTCCGGAACGAACGCCCTGCGCCTGATCGCTCCGCGCCTGACCGTCGTTCTGGGCGCATGGGAGACAGCGCGCGTCCTTGCTGCGCACCCGGCATGAGCGGTTCGGAACTCGCGTTGACTCGCTGCGCGTCCCGCTCGTTGCCCGACTCGTTGCCGGACGGTCCGGCGCTGCCCGTCCCGCCAGGCACTGGACGGGGTTCACCTCGGGTGCACCCGCGGCGAATCTCGGCCGAAAGTATGAGAATCCCCGCCCGTCCGCTGGCCAGATGGCCGATCGATCGACTTTTCAGCGGCACTTCGGCCGATCCGGCGGCGCCCCGCACCCGCGTAACTTTGTGTCCGTCGGGGGAGAAACCGCAGGTGGTCACCGGTACAGGGGCATCCCGGTGATCACCTGCGGCGCGCGAGAACGGCGACTAGCCGGCGGGGTGAGCCCGGATAATCTGATGACAGGGTTTCGGCGGCGCGGTTACGGTCTCATTCATGCACCTGTTCTTTTTGTGACTGCACAGCGTCCGTGTTGACGCGCGCCGACTACGCGGTCGGCGCTTGCGTCCACGGCACGTCTCCACGTCCGGCCGCTCGATGCAGCGGCTCCCTTATCGGCTTGGAGTGAGTCAAGGTGCTGAAGAACCGCCGCGCGCACATCGCGTTCATGGCCGTGCCCGCGCACGGCCACGTGAACCCGGGACTGGGGCTGGTGACCGAGCTGGTGGCCCGCGGCCACCGGGTCACATATGCCACGACCACCGATTTCGCCCCGCAGATCGCGGAAGCCGGGGCCGAGGTAGTGCTGTACGAGTCGACGCTGCCCGCCGCGTCGACCCAGCAGGAATGGCCGGATGACCAGGCAGCCGCGGTGCTGCTGTTCGTCGAAGAGATGATCTCGGTGCATCCGCAGCTCGCCGCGAGCTACGACGCGGACCGCCCGGACCTGGTCATCTACGACATCGGTGCGTTGCAAGCGCCGGTGCTGGCCGAGCAGTGGGGCGTTCCTGCGCTGTGCCTGTCGCCCACGCACGTCGCGTTCGAGGGCTTCGAGGAGCAGTTCGGCTGGGAGGAAACTCCCGCCATGCGAGCGGTCTGGGAACGAGCCGACACGTTCTTCGCGGACGAGGGCGTGGACATGAGGTTCCGGACGATGAGCCCGCAGCGCTGCATCGTGACGATTCCGCGCTCGTTCCAGTACTGCGGCGAATCGGTCGGCGACGAATACACCTTCGTCGGCCCGATGCTCACCGAGCGGGCGTTCCAGGGGCATTGGGAAGCGCCGGACGACCGGCCGGTGCTGTTGATCTCGATGGGCTCCGCCTACACCGACCAACCCGAGTTCTACCGCAGCTGCCTGGCCGCGTTCGGCGAGCTGGCTTGGCGGGTGGTGCTGACCATCGGCAAGGTCGTCGAACCGGCCGATCTCGGCCCGATCCCGCCGAACGTGGCAGTGCACCGGTGGGTGCCGCAGCTCAGCGTGCTGTCGCAAGCCGCGGCGTTCATCACGCACGCCGGGATGGGCGGCACGACGGAGGGGATGTACCACGGCGTCCCGATGATCGCGGTGCCGCAAGCCGCGGACCAGTTCGCCAACGCCGCACGGCTCGCCGAACTCGGGCTGGGCGTGCACCTGCCGAGCGCTGATGCCACGCCCGAAGCACTGCGCAAAGCGTTGGAGCAGGTGACCGGTGATCCGGCGATCGCTTCCCGGCTGCGCGCGGTGCGCGACGAGATCCGGGAAGCCGGCGGGGTGCGCCGGGCCGCCGATGTCGCCGAGCAGCAGCTGCGCTGACCGCATGGGCGGTGGGATCACCGGAAAAACCGGTATCCCGCCGCCGCGTTTTCGTGAACACTGCGGCGACATGCGGAAACCGAACGAGCAGCTGCACCACGACGGGGTGGACCTGCGCCGGTGGCGTCTGGAGGACGCCGCCGTGGCTTTCCGGGTGGTGACCGAGTCGCTGGACCACTTGGCGCCGTGGATGCCGTGGGCGAGGCCGGACTACGACCTGAAGACGGCCACGGACTTCGTCAGCAGCAGCCGCAGCGATTGGGAGCAGGGCAAGGCGTTCGACTACGCGGTGCTGGGACCGGGCTCGGACGTGATCGGTTCGGCCAGCCTGATGGCGCGGATCGGCCCAGGCGGGTTGGAGATCGGCTACTGGCTGCACCGCGATCACGTGGGCCGCGGCATCGTGCGGCGGGCGGCGCGGGCGCTGGTGGACGAGGCCTTCCGGATCGGCGCCGACCACGTCGAGATCGTGCACGACGAGGCCAACCTGCGCAGTCGCGCCATCCCGGAAGCGCTCGGGTTCACCCAGGTCGACCGCCGCGACGCGACCGATCCGCCAGCGCCGGCCTGCACCGGTGTTCAGCTGGTGTGGCGCCTGGCGGCATCGGAGGCCGTGCAGCGCAGCTCGTGAGCCGGTCACCACCAACGCCGTGGCCTTGAGAATTCACAGGACAGCAGGTTGCCAGTGCGAAACACGAGACCGGTGAGTCGACGGATCCGCTGCTTGCGCAGATCATTTCCGCAACGTCCGGAAGCCCTGTTTCCGGGATCGACGGAAGTGCCACAGCGCCAGGTGGTGAAGCTGCTGGCGGATCGCCGCGGTGCGAATGATACGGATGGCGGAGATCCCGGAATCCCGTGTAGGGGAGTCCGGGATCACTTGTCCTATTTCATCGCTGTGCGCTCAGAGTCAGTCCTGGTGATCCCACCACTCGGCCCACAGTACCCACGCATTGGGGTCGTCTTGTTGCTGCAGCTGAGGTCTTATTGCGTCGGAAACGCACTCCGGTGAACGCAAAAACGGCGGCGTGCTCGCGTCGCCGCCGGAAAGCAGCGGGGCGCGAGCACGCCGCCGGAATTCGCCGCGTCCGTCCGGGGCACTCGGCCGGGCGCGGCGAACGTTTTCAGTGGAACCGGATCATTCGACCCAGCCGAACGTCTTGGTGACGGCCTTCTGCCACTGGTGGTACTCGGCGGCGCGCCGGTCCTCGGCCATCAGCGGGTCCCACTGCCGGTCCTTGGCCCAGTTCGAGCGGATGTCCTCTTCGCCGCTCCAGAAGCCGACCGCGAGCCCGGCGGCGTAGGCCGCGCCGAGCGCGGTGGTCTCGCTGACCGTCGGCCGGATCACCGGGACCCCGAGGATGTCGGCCTGGAACTGCATGAGCAGCTCGTTGCCGACCATGCCGCCGTCCACCTTCAGCGACTTCAGCGGCACCCCGGAGTCGGCGTTCATCGCGTCGATGACCTCGCGGGTCTGGAACGCGGTCGACTCCAGCACCGCCCGGGCCAGGTGCCCGCGGTTGACGAACCGGGTGAGCCCGACGATCGCGCCGCGCGCGTCGGAGCGCCAGTGCGGTGCGAACAGCCCTGAGAACGCGGGCACGAAGTACGCGCCGCCGTTGTCGTCCACGGTCCGCGCGATCTGCTCGATCTCCGGCGAGCTGCCGATCAGCCCGAGGTTGTCCCGCAGCCACTGCACCAGCGACCCGGTGACCGCGATGGAACCTTCCAGGCAGTACACCGTGTCCTTGGAGCCGATCTTGTAGCCGACCGTGGTGAGCAGCCCGTTCTCGCTGAGCACCCGCTCGGTCCCGGTGTTGAGCAGCAGGAAGTTGCCGGTGCCGTAGGTGTTCTTGGCCTCGCCGGGCGACAGGCACGCCTGGCCGAACGTGGCCGCCTGCTGGTCCCCGAGGATGCCGGCGATCGGCAGGCCGCCGAACACGCCGCGTTCCCGGAAGTGCCCGTAGACCTCGGAGGACGAGCGGATCTCCGGCAGCATCGACATCGGCACGCCGAGCTGGCGGCAGATCTCCGGGTCCCACTCCAGCTTCTCCAGGTCCATCAGCAGGGTCCGGGAAGCGTTGGTCGGGTCGGTGACGTGCAGCCCGCCGTCCGGGCCGCCGGTGCTGTTCCACAGCACCCAGGTGTCCATGTTGCCGAACAGCAGCTCACCGTTCTCCGCGCGGGCGCGCACGCCGTCGACGTTGTCCAGGATCCAGCGGATCTTGGTGCCGGAGAAGTACGGCGACAGGGTCAGCCCGGTCTGCTGGTGGAACCGGTCCTGCCCGCCGTCGGCGGCGAGTTCGCTGACGATGGAGTCGGTGCGGGTGTCCTGCCAGACGATCGCGTTGTAGACGGGTTTGCCGGTGGCCTTGTCCCACACGACCGTCGTCTCGCGCTGGTTGGTGATGCCCACCGCGGCGATCTCGGAGTTGACCAGGTCGGCCTTGGCCAGCGCCCCCGCGCACACCTGCCGGGTGTTGCTCCAGATCTCCTCGGGATCGTGCTCGACCCAGCCCGCCTTCGGGAAGATCTGCCGGTGTTCGACCTGGTCGACGGCCACCGTCCGGCCGGAGTGGTCGAAGATCATGCAGCGGGTGGAGGTGGTGCCCTGGTCGATCGCGGCGACGTAGGAGGCCATGGTGTCGTCCTTTTCGGAGGTTTCCTGCGGGTTCGCGCGTGGCGGGGGTCAGTGTCACCCGGGGAACGTGCCGCGGGCATGGCAGCCCGGCTCGCTCACGTGGCCGGCAGCACCGAGGCCAGCGCCCCGGCCAGCACGCCACCGATGATCGGCCCGGCGATCGGGATCCACGAGTAGCCCCAGTCAGCGGAGCCCTTCCCGCGGATCGGCAGCAGCGCGTAGGCGATCCGCGGGCCGAGGTCGCGGGCCGGGTTGATGGCGTACCCGGTGGGGCCGCCGAGCGACGCCCCGATGCTGATGACGATGAAGGCGACCGCCGCGTAACCCAGCGCGTCGTTGCCGAACTCCATCGATCCGTCCGGGCCGCGCTCCGAGCCAGGGGTCTGGATGATCCACAACACCAGCACGAAGGTGCCGATGATCTCGGTGACCAGGTTCCACGGCGCGTTGCGCACGGTCGGAGCGGTGTAGAAGATGCCGCCGGTCTGGGCAGGCTCGTCGTGGGTGTCGAACTGGAGCTTGTAGGCGGCCCAGCACAGCACGGCGCCGAGGACGCCGCCGGCGATCTGCGCGACGATGTAGGTGGGCACCTGTGACCAGGGCACTTGACCGTCCACCGCGAGCCCTAACGTCACCGCCGGGTTGATGTGCGCGTCGGTGGGCGCGGCGATGCTGGCGCCCGCGAAGACCGCGAAGCCCCAGCCGAAGTTCACCAGCAGCCATCCGCCGCTGTTCCCGAGCGTCCGGCGCAGCGTCACATTCGCGACCACACCGCACCCGAGCAGGGTGAGCATGGCCGTGCCCAGCATCTCCCACAGGAAGATCTCGCCGAGGTTCATTCCGATCCCCTCAATCGCGGCGCCGTCGGCGCGGTCGAGTGCAGCTCATGTCCGAGGTGGGTACCGGGGAGGCCCCGGGTGATCGGCTCGAACGGCCCGCGCTTGCGAGCGGTCGACGGGTGCGCATCGGCGCGTCGGCCTCCTCCGTTGGAGCTGCTCCGGCGCTCGGACCGCGCCGGAGAACACGGTCACATTAGACTTGTGAAAACAAACATTGCAATAGGTTCAGGATGGTGTTTTTATCGAATAAGACGGTGTAGCTGCGGTCGGCTCCGTCCGTGCCGAGAGGCGCGGGGCCAGCCGACGGGCTCGGCAAGGAGGATGGGCACCCGATGCAGGAAGTCCCCGCTGGGGATACGGCGGTGAGGGGGACATCGATGTCCGCGACATCCGGCAGGCGCCCGTCCGGCAAGCAGCAGGACCGGCGGCGGCGCATCACCGAGCTGGTGATGGCCGAAGGGACGCTGCGCATCGACGACCTGGTGGCCACCGTGGGCGCCAGCGCGATGACCGTGTACCGCGACTTGGCGGACCTCGAATCCCAGGGACTGGTGCACCGCAACCGCGGCTACGTCTCCGCGGCCTCCTCGCTGCTGTACGAGGCGGCTTCGGAATACCGGATGCAGCAGAACGAGGCGGAGAAGCACGAGCTGGCCGGTGCCGCCGCGGAACTCGTCGAACCCGGGCAGGCCCTGGTGCTCGACGACTCCACCACCGGCGTCTACCTGGCGCGGAAGCTGCCGGAGCGGACTCCGCTGACCGTGGTGACCAACCACCGCGGCGTGTTCGGCGAACTGGCCGGGCAGCAGGGCGTGCACCTGATCTCGATCGGCGGCGACTACTTGCCGTGGGCGGACGCCTTCGTCGGCGGCATGGCGCTGGACGCGCTGCGCGGCCTGCGCGTCGACCAGGCGATCATGTCGGTCTCCGCGGTCACCGACGGCATCTGCTGCTACCCGCAGCAGGAGATGGTGCAGCTCAAGAAGGCCATGCTCGCCGCGGCCAGCCGGCGAGTGCTCTACGTCGACCACACCAAGTTCCGCAGGCGCGCGCTGCACGCGGTCGCGCCAGCGGAGGACTTCGACATCGTGATCGTCGACTCGCACACGCGCGAAGCGGACATCGAGGTGCTGCGCGAGCGCGGCGCCACCGTCCGGCGCACCGCGGAGATCGGCGCGAACACGGCGAAAGAGGACCCGCAACCGGGTCCGACCAGCAACGGCGCGGCAGGCGTGCAGGACGCAGGCCGGGCATGATGACCATCGCTGGACGTGCCGAGCGGGCGCGGGTCGGCGGTGATCGCGATTCGAGCGAGGAGGACGCCTGGTGTCCCACGACGACAAATCATCCGCGAACGCCGGCGCGAGCGAGGCGACGCGCGCGTCCGAGGCTGCCGGGGGCAGGCTCGGCCCGTCCGATCGGGAACGCAACTGGCAGCGGCTGAGCTCCGAGGACTTCGACGTCGTCGTGATCGGCGGCGGCGTCACCGGCGCGGGCACCGCGCTGGACGCGGCGACCC